>NZ_JASGFM010000005.1:0-257631 GCF_047605565.1 Labrys sp. (in: a-proteobacteria) | reverse complement strand
TCGGTCAATCCCTATCCGGTCGTCAGCTTCTCGACACCGCAGGGCAGTGTCATCCGCTTCACCAACCTCGTGCGCAGTTCGTTCCTGCGCGAAGGTGACAGCGTGACCGTCGCCTATAATCCGGCCATTCCGACCGATGCCACGCTCGACGGTTTGCTCGGGCGCTGGTTCTTTGCAGGCCTTGCCGGCTTGCTCGGTGCGGCCTTCCTGCTGGTCGGCGGCCTCATGACCATCATCGGCCGCAGGCGCACCGCCGGCAGGGTTTGACTCAATCGGGCTGCGGCAGGCGGAAGATCTGATCGTTGACCTTCACGCTATGCGTGACGATGTCGTAGGAGACGTTCCAGACCAGTTGCCCATTGCCTTCTTCCTTGGCGAGCCCCTTCACGAAGGAGAGGAAGAACACCGCCTTGCGGGCGTCCTCGGCATCGGCTTTGCTGAGGCCTTCCACCACCGCATCGAAGCCGGTAGCAGCCACTGCAAGGCTGGCCGTCGGCTCCGGATTGACCGCCGCGCTGCCGTCGCCCTTCAGGGTATAGGCAGGCGCGGCGACGTTGAAATCAACCTTGTAGTTGAGATCGCCGTCGAGCAGCCGGGTCATCAGCGCCACGGCCATCATCTTGCTGAAGGGCGGATCCTGCGTGGCATCGAGGCCGCGGATCAATACGTCCGCCATGCCGTCGAGGCCGTTCAAGGACAGTTTGGTGGAATAATTCGCCTGGGCCGGGATCAGCGAGCGGGCCCATTCGGGCACCACCACATCCGGAATCACGAGGCCGGAATAGTCGAGCGCATCGGAATAGTAGCCCTGCTTCACCAGGCCGGTGAGGCTGTAAGCCTGGGTCGCCTTGGCCAGCTTGACCTGGCCGAAAGGCAGGTTGACCCCGAGCCCTTCTATGCTCGAGGTGCTCGAAACCTCCCGCCAGAATGGCAATGCGGTCCGCAGCTTGGTCTTGAGCTCGTCCTGCGCCAGCACGATCTCCCCCTTGGAGGGGTGGTCGCGCAGGAAGGCGACAAGATCGTAGATCGCGGTAAAGCGCATGCCGGTCGCCGAAAGCGTTTGCTGGCCGCCGGCCAGTTCGAAAGCAACCGGGAACTGCTGATCCTTCTTGTCCTGGACCTTGCCCTTCAGCCCTTCCAGCTTGCTGTCGAATTTGACGTCGACGCCATCGGCCTCATCAGCCTTGCTGGTAGTCTCGAAACCGAACTTGCCGGTCGAGAGGTCGACATCGGCATCATGGTTGCGCACGGTCGCGCTGCTGCCGTCGCAACCGGCGACCAAGGTCTCGAAGCTCATCAGCTTGGGAGCGAACACGCCCTGGCTGGCACAGGCAGCGAAATTCAGGCTGCCGGTCTCCGTGTTGCCCTCCCGCTCCCGGCTCCAGGCCGCGGCGATGGGCGCCGGGCCGCTCTTTACCGCCCATTTGCCGTCAGGCTGCGGTGTCAGGCGCACGACATAGGGATTGATGCGGGCCACTTCGCCGACGCCCTTGCCCTTGGCATTGTCGAGCTTGCTGCCATCGAAGGAGAGGGTCACGTCATAGCCATCGTCCTTAGGGGCGATGGCAATGAAGCCCTTCTCGAACGGCACCGAGCCGATATAGGACTGGAATGTCTCGGTGAGCTTGCGCGCGCCTTCGGCGGTGGCGGGTTCGGCCAATGCCGGCGCGGCGCCTGCAAGAGCCAGCAAGACGGCGCAGCACGCAGCGGCTGACGACAAAGCCGTTCCCTTCTTCATGCGAAACGCGACACCGTTGATGATCGACATTCTGGTTCCTCGAAAATTCCATATGAAAAGGCTGGGCCGGTAACGAGCTTTAATAGGGCGACAACGCAGCCGCAGATGTCACTCGCAGAACAGGAGATCGCCGGGTGCGATCTCGACGCGCTCGCCCATGACCGGCGCCTCGCCGCGCGCCACGCGCGCAAGGGCGGCCGGGTAGAGCTTGTGTTCGGCATGCAGCACCCGCGCCGCGAGGTCCGAAGCGGTATCGCCGGGCAGCACGGGCACGGCCGCCTGGGCGATGATCGGCCCTTCGTCCATGCCGGGCGTGACATAATGGACGGTGCAGCCATGCAGGCGCACCCCGGCCTCGAGCGCGCGCTCATGGGTGGCGAGCCCGGGAAAAGCCGGCAGCAGGGCCGGATGGATGTTGATCATGCGCCCGGTCCAGCTCTGGACGAAAGGCGCCGTCATCAGCCGCATGAAGCCCGCCAACACCACGAGATCGACGACATGGGCTTCGAGCCGGGCTTCCAGCGCCGCCTCGAAATCGGAGCGGCTGCCAAAAGCCTTGTGGTCGATCGCTTCGGCGGCGATACCGGCCTCACGGGCCCGAGCCAGCCCGGGCGCTCCCGGGCGATTGGAGATAACTGCAACGATCTCAACTGGATAGGCAGGGTCCTTCGCAGCCTCGATGAGCGCAGCCATGTTGGAGCCGCGCCCCGAGATCAGGATGGCGGCGCGCTTGCGTCCCTTCATAGCGTCAGCGTGCCGCGATAGACGACCCGTTCGGCACCTTCCTGCTTCACCACCGTGCCGAGGCGGGACGCAGGCAGGCCGGCTTCGCCGAGAGCCGCTTCCACGGCTTGCGCATCTGCTGCGGCAGTAACGACGATCATGCCGATGCCGCAATTGAAGGTGCGCAGCATCTCATGGGCTTCGACGCCGCCCGTGCGCGACAGCCAGCCGAACACAGGCGGTGGCGTGAAGGAGGAGAGGTCGATGGAGGCGGCGATGCCATCCGGCAGCACGCGCGGAATATTGTCCGGAAAGCCGCCGCCGGTGATGTGGGCGAGCGCCTTGACGGCCGTACCTGTCGCCTTCAACGCCGCCAGCAAAGGCCGCACATAGATGCGCGTCGGCGTCAGCAACGCTTCGCCGAGCGTCTTGCCCTCGGCGAAGGGCGCTGGCGCGTCCCAGCCCAGGCCCGAAAGCTCGACGATCTTGCGGATGAGCGAATAGCCGTTGGAATGCGGCCCCGTGGACGCCAGGCCGAGGATGACGTCGCCTTCGGCCACGCCGCCACGCGGCAGGATGGCATCGCGTTCCACCGCGCCGACGGCAAAACCGGCGAGATCGTAGTCGCCGTCCGCATACATGCCCGGCATCTCGGCGGTCTCGCCGCCGATCAGGGCGCAACCGGCATCCTTGCAGCCTTCGGCGATGCCCTTGACGATGGCGACGCCCTGCCCCGGAGCCAGCTTGCCGGTGGCGAAATAGTCGAGGAAGAACAGCGGTTCGGCGCCCTGCACCACCAGGTCGTTGACCGACATCGCCACCAGGTCGATGCCGACAGTGTCGTGGATGCCGGTCTCGATCGCTACCTTCAGCTTGGTGCCGACACCGTCATTGGCTGCGACCAGGACAGGATCTTTGAAACCGCAGGCCTTGAGGTCGAATAGGCCGCCGAAACCGCCGATCTCGGCATCGGCTCCGACGCGACGGGTGGCCCGGACGAGGGGCTTGATGGCATCGACCATGGCATTGCCGGCATCGATATCGACACCGGCATCGGCATAGGTCAGGGAATTCTTGCGTTCGTTGCTCATGTCCCGGCTTTGCCCTGCTTCCGCTCAGCAATCAAGCCCAGATAATGCTGAACCACCGTTGCGCCCGCAATCGAGGTGATATCGGCATGGTCATAGGCGGGCGCGACCTCCACCAAGTCGCAGCCGACGATGTCGAGGAAGCCGAGCCGGCGCAGGATCATCAGGGCCTGACGCGACGAAGGACCGCCGGCGACCGGTGTACCCGTGCCGGGCGCATAGGCCGGATCCAGGCAGTCTATGTCGAAGGTGATATAGGTCTTGGCATCACCGACCCGCTGGCGGACGCGCTCGACCACCTGGGCGACGCTGAGCGTCTCCAGGTCTTCCCCGTAGAGTATCTCGATACCGCAATCGTCCGGCGCATGGGTGCGGATACCGATCTGGATGGAACGATCTGGCCGGATGATGCCCTCGCGCACCGCGCGTGCCACGAAGGAGCCGTGGTCGATACGGCCCTCGTCGTCATACCAGGTGTCCTGGTGGGCATCGAAATGCACCAGCGCCATCGGGCCGTGCTTGGCGGCATGGGCCTTGAGCAGCGGCCAGGTGACATAGTGATCCCCGCCGATCGAGCACAGCATGGTGCCGGTGTCGATGATGTCGCGCGCCTGCGCCTCGATACAGGCCGGGATCTCGCCGTGACGTGCATAGTCGAAGGAGCAATCGCCATAATCGACCACGGCGAGCTGCTCGAACGGGTCGGCCTGGAAAGGATATTGCGGGTCGCCGTCGAAGATCGCCGAGGCGCGCCTGACACCTTGCGGCCCGAAGCGGGCGCCCGGCCGGTTGGAGACGGCCGCATCGAAGGGAATGCCCCAGACGGCGACATCGATACCGGCCAGGTCACGCTGATAACGCCGGCGCATGAAGGACAGGATGCCGCCATAGGTCGGCTCTGTGGCACCGCCAAGCACCTCCTTGCGGAAGACGGCATTGTCGGTCGGGCGCGGGCGAAGCGGATCGTCGGTTGGGCCAGCCATGGGATCTCCTCTGGCGCTGCTTTACTTAACGAATATCGCCCCTGGCTTTAAGGGCAATGCGTGACAAAGGGAATATGTCCGATGGCGGGACCCCGCCTCGCACCGCAACGGTTAGCCCTGCCGACGCGGAACATCGCATCGCCAGTGTGGTTTGGAGGGTGGAACGGCTCATCAAAGGAGGTTTCCATGATCCTGAGAAAAGCCACTTACACCATCGCCCTCGTCACCTTGCTGGGCTTGCCCGCCGCGGCTTTGGCTCAGCAGACAACCCCCGCGCCGACGGGCGCCGTTTCCTTCGTCACCAAGGCCGAGCCCGGCCAATACCGGGCCAGCCAGCTCGTCGGCGTGAAGATCTACAATGCCAAGGATGAGAATGTCGGCAACGTCAACGACGTGCTGGTCGACAAGAAAGGCACTGTGGTCGGTGTCGTCATCGGCGTCGGCGGCTTCCTGGGTATCGGGGAAAAGAATGTGGCCCTGCCCTACACCGCCATAACCTGGAGCGACACAACACCGGCACCCGCTCAACCCGCCGCCGGTGCGCCGGCACCTGCGGGCACGCCATCGGCAGCACCTGGGACTCCCGAGACCCAGCCCGTCAACCAGGTACGGGACTATCCGGCTCGTGGCATGCTGGCGATGACCAAGGAGCAGCTGGAAGCAGCGCCGGCATTCAAATACGCGTCGGAAGCCGTCACCCAATAGGCGGGCCTTCGACGCCAGCAAGGTTCGGCATGATCGCGGGCTCCCTGGTTGATGCCCACCGCTGTTCCCGGCTCGCCCCTCTTCCCGCCATCCCTGGTGGGAAGAGGGGCTGAACGGACTATGACGATGCAGCCATCACCGCTAAGATCAGGCCCCCTCCCATCCCTCACGAGGATCATCATGGACATCAAGCGGGCCGGCTCGCAGCCTTCCGGGCGCGGACCTGCGGACTGGTTCACCGGCACCGTCCGCATCGATCCCCTGTTCAGCGCGCCTCAGCCGGCGCGCGCCGTCGGCGCCAGCGTCACCTTCGAACCTGGCGCACGCACCGCCTGGCATACCCATCCGCTCGGCCAGACCCTGATCGTAACATCAGGCTGCGGGCTGGTTCAGCGCGAGGGCGGGCCGATCGAGGAGATCAGGCCGGGCGACGTGGTCTGGTTCGCGCCCGGCGAGAAGCATTGGCACGGCGCCACTGCCACCACGGCAATGACGCATACCGCCATCCAGGAGCAGTTGGACGGCAAGGCCGTCGACTGGCTCGAACAGGTCAGCGACGAGCAATATGCTACGCGCTGAGCACGCCATATCGAGCCCCAGGCGTCCTCAGTCGTCTTCGGCGAAATCCCCCGATAGCCGCAGGCCTTCGAGCCAGGTTTCGCCGCCGCGCTTGATCACGCGGTGCGCCGGCACGCCGGAGAGGGTTTCGATGGCATCCGCCAGAGCCTGTGAGTGGGTCACCAGCCAGATCTGGGTCCGGCGCGAGGCGCGCACGATCATGCCCGCCAGCGGAACCAGGAGATCGGGATGCAGGCTGGCTTCTGGCTCGTTCAAGGCGATGAAGGGCGGCAGGCGGGCCGACAACAGGGCCCCGGCCAGCGCGAGATAGCGCAAGGTGCCGTCGGAGAGTTCGCTCGCCTCGTAGACGCGCTTGGGATTGTCCGGGAAGGTCATGCCGAAGGAGGCCATGCGATCGGGCATCGGCACCACCAGGCGGGCACCGGGAAAGGCTTCATCCACGGTTTCGAATAAGGCATCGCTGTCGGCGCGAATATGGACGAGCGTTGCAAAGACAGCCGCCAGGTCGTGACCGTCCGAGGCCAGGGTCGGCGTGGCGACGGCATAGCAGGGCTGGCGCAGCGCGGAATCGCGGTCCGTGCGCAGCCCATGATAGAAACGCCATTCCAGCAAGGCGCGGCGTACAGCAGCGATGTCGACCAGGCGATCGGCATCGTGCAGTGTCGCCAAGGCCGTTTCCGAGGCCAGCAGCGGCACGCCGAACGGGCGCCGCTTGCCATCAGTGCCGGCAATGCTAACGGCCGGCCCCTTGCGCTCCAACAGCGTCTGCTCGCGGCCGCGATGGCCGAATTTGAGAGTCTCGACCTTGACCTGCGGCTCGCCGAGAAAGCCGGTGCCGAGAATGACGCCGCCGGCCTGCTGCACCAGCCCAGCCTCGATGCGGTAGCGATAACGGGCGGTATCGCTCGCCAGGCCGACATCGAGATGGATACGGGCGGGCTCGTTCCGCGGGCGCATTCCGGCCCACAGGGCCGCCGCCAAGCCACCCTCGCGTGCCAGCTCATGGGCGAAGCTGCCCTGAGCCGCTGCCTGGATCAACTGCAGGCCGCGATAGAGATTGGTCTTGCCGGTGCCATTGGCGCCGACGAACACGTTGAGCTCGCCGACCTCGAAATGGATGGAGCGTAGCGAACGATAGCCCTTGAACCAGATATCGCGGACGCTGAAGGACATGGCACGGTTCCGAATCGACAAGGGCCGAGCTTGCCATAGAAGCCGTTTCGGGCAGCGTCTTCCATCGTCACACATAGCGCAACATGCCTATCCACGCAGGCAATCCAAGTGGCGGTGCGGGCTCGGAGGCTTCCACGCATCGTCTCCCGCTCTCTCCGGATATCGCGACGTTCCGGTCCACCAATACCGGCCGCAGAGCCATGGCCCTGTCCAGCCTGAGCGAGATCCTCACATGGTGTCGAAGGAGCTCAGCGCCTTCAACGATCCTTGCGTCCGCCTCGTCCGGAAGGCCTGGGCGCGCGCCACTGGCTGATCGCAGTTGCCAGGGTGCTGTACCAGGCTCGGTTCGGCTGGGCTGCCGGCGTGGCTTCCGGCGAGACCGGCTGTTCCCAGCGACGCCGATAGGCGGTCTTGAAGAAATAGCTCGAGGGAATCATCACGGGTGCTCCGCATTTGAATTTATTGAATCGATTCAATATTCTATGCAAAAATAGCCCGCAAGCCGCGGGCAGAGAACTCTTTTACAAGATATTGAATCGATTCAAACTTTAACGGCGAATCCGCCATGGGTCAAGTAAAATTGAATCGATCCAACGACATGCTACAGTCGGACGCATTACTTCGCCGTCCCATCGAAGGGAGCGGTCGGACGGCGGGGCAGCCGGTAGCCCGATATCGCACGGTCCGGCAGCACGCCGGTTCGCCGAACATCGCGCAAACGCAATGGGAGAAGCCCTTGGACAAGGTCATACGGCTCGCGGATGTGGCCAAGGCGGCGGGCGTGTCGCAGGGCACCGCCTCCAACGTCTTCAACCGCCCGCGCCTGGTGCGACCGGAAGTCCGCGAGCGTGTGGAGGCGATCGCTGCTTCGCTCGGCTATCGTGGGCCAGATCCGAAGGGGCGCCTGCTGCGCGCCGGCAAGGTCAACGCACTCGGCATCGTCACGGCCGAACCCCTGTCCTATTTCTTCGAGGATCCTTTCGCCCGCCTGATGATGGCGGCGATTTCCAAGGCCTGCGACGAGCGTGGGGCCGGCATCGCCCTGGTCTCGGCCATGAATGACCAGAAGCTCGCCTGGAATGTACAGAGTGCCCTGGTGGACGGCTTCATCCTGTTCTGCATCGACGAGGGCCCGCGGCTGGTCGAGCTGACGCGCGAGCGCCAGCTGCCTTTCGTCGCCTTGCATCTGGGTACGCGCGACGAAAGCATCGCCGCCATCGGCGTCGACAATTTTGCCGGTGCCAAGGCAGCAGCCAGCCACCTGGCGGGCCTCGGTCACCAGCGCTTCGCCATCCTGTCCATGCCTTTCGCCGACGACCGAACCGGCCCGGCGACCATGCGGGAGGTCGAGACTGCCGTCTATTCGAGTTCGCGCGACCGTGTGCTCGGTTATTTCGCCGCTCTTGCCGAGCAGGGCATCGATACCGCCGGCGTGCCGATCTTCGAAACGCAGAACGAGGAAGCCGATGTCGAAAAGGCGATGGCATGGCTGTTCGCGGCCCCTGCCCCGCCGACCGCGCTGCTGGCCATGTCGGACCGCATCGCCTTCGCCGCCCTTGAATGGCTGCAGCAAAGGGGCCTGTCGGTGCCGGCGGACGTTTCGGTCATCGGCTTTGACGGCGTGCCGGAAAGCGCCTTCTCCGAACCGCCGCTGACCACCATCGCCCAGCCGATCGCAGCCATAGGCCAGCTCGCCGTCGAGATGATCCTCGATACGCCCGACGAAACCGGCCGGCAGCAATTTTCGACGGAACTCGTGGTCCGAGGCTCGACGGCTCCGCCCAAGCCGTGAACGGGGCAACAAAAAACCCCGCCGAAGCGGGGTTTTCGTAAGTCTTGTCCTGAAGCTTAGCGCTTCGAGAACTGGAAGGAGCGGCGAGCCTTGGCGCGGCCGTACTTCTTGCGCTCGACCACGCGGCTGTCGCGGGTGAGGAAGCCTTCCTTCTTCAGAGCCGAACGCAGTTCGGGCTCGTAATAGGTCAGGGCCTTGGAGACGCCGTGGCGCACGGCACCGGCCTGGCCCGACAGACCACCACCGGCAACGGTGATGTTGATGTCGTACTGGTCGGTGCGGTTGGCGACGGTCAGCGGCTGCTGGATCAGCAGGCGCAGCACCGGGCGGGCGAAGTAGACGGCCAGTTCACGGCCGTTGACCGTGACCTTGCCGGCGCCGGGCTTGATCCAGACGCGGGCAATGGCGTTCTTGCGCTTGCCGGTGGCATAGGCGCGGCCATGGGCGTCGAGCTTCTGGACATGCTTGGGCGCTTCGGCGGCGGCAGCAGCCTCGCCGAGAGCCTGCAGCGAATTGAGCGTATCGGCCATCGGATCAGCCCTTCACATTCTTGGCGTTCATGGCGCCGACATCGAGCACCTGGGGCTGCTGAGCCTCGTGCGGATGCTCGGTACCCTTGTAGACGCGCAGGTTGAGCATCTGCTTGCGGCCGAGCGGGCCGCGCGGGATCATGCGTTCCACGGCCTTTTCGACGATGCGCTCGGGGAACTTGCCTTCCAGGATGAACCTGGCGCTGCGCTCCTTGATGCCGCCCGGATGGCCGGTGTGATGATAATAGACCTTCTGATTGTACTTGCGGCCGGTGAACACCACCTGGTCCGCATTGATGACAATCACGTTGTCGCCGCAATCGAGATGGGGCGTGTAGGTCGGCTTGTGCTTGCCACGCAGGCGCATGGCAATCACGGAAGCCAGACGACCGACGACCAGACCCTTGGCGTCGATGATGACCCACTTCTTCTCGATATCGGCGGTCTTGAGCGTAAAGGTGGACATGGTGTCGCCTATGGTTGCGCTGTCGATCCGACGGTTGAAAACGACAAGGCGGCATAGTGGCTTGCAAATGCAAACCACGTCTCCAAAACGGAAACTGGGGCCGCCGAGTTGGGGAGCTTCTACACGAGAGCCTGATGGACGTCAACGCGATATTTCAAGCAAGCTTCTGAATTTTCCCTTCAAAAACAGCTACTTACTTATGCGGTAATTAATTACCTGCATTTTGACCATAGTAAGTGACGAGATCTTCGAGCTTGGGACGCGGCCGGTCGGGCACGGCTTCCCTGGGCGTGCCGATATGCACGAAGCCGGCGAGCTTTTCATGCGAGCCGATGCCGAGCTTGGCGAGCACCCTTTCGTCATAGGCCATCCAGCCCGTGAGCCAGCTCGCACCAAAGCCCAGCGCATGGGCGGCGATCACCAGATTCTCGCAGACCGCGCCCGCCGACAGCTCCTGCTCCCAGAGCGGGATCTTCACATGGTTGGCGGCGGTGGAGACCACGCCGATCACCAGTGGCGCCAGGGTAAAACGCGTCGATTCCTTCTTGCGGACCGCTTCGTCCGCATCGGGACAGGCCGCCATGAAGGCGTCATAGACGACCTGCCCTGCCTTCTCGCGTGCAGCGCCCTGATAGATCACGAAACGCCAGGGATGAAGCTTGCCATGGTCCGGCACGCGCGTGGCGATGGCCAGTAGCGTTTCGAGCTGGGCGGCGTCCGGTCCCGGCGCCGACAACATGGCAGGGGGCACAGACCGGCGGGTCTTCAGAAGCTCGATGGCATCCATGGCGTACATTCCCAATGCATTGCGATCCAGCGCCTGCGCCGAAAATCGCAAAGCCGCGTCCAGGCGCGGCGTTGGAGCGAGGCGGCGTTTTGATCGAACGCGCCTTGCCCGAGGAGACGAACGCTCACATAAGCCCTGCGACAGGCCTTGGGTAGGACTTCCGGCGCGATCGGCCCGAGTCCTCCCCATCTTTACGACCGGGCGATCGCGGGATGCCGTCACGCAATCGCGCCTATCTCTCTGATAAGAAGGAGATTGTCGTCCACTCCCGTTCATCGGGATGCGGCCGGGTCATTCCGCCGCATCCTGGCGGGCGATGGCACCGACCTCCGCTCCCGCCGGCGTCTCCCGGGCCGGGCGGTAGGGTGTCGCCAGCAGGAAAGCGAGTGCCAGCACCTCGGTGCCCGCTCCCACCCAGCCGATGGCCTGAACCGAATAGCGTTCGACCACCACGGCACCGACGGCCGCCCCGGCCGCGGTGCCGAGATAGATCGCCGAGGCGTTCAGGGCGAGCACGACCGAGGCTAGGCGCTGGTCGATGGCGAGCAGGCGTACCTGCTGCACCGCCGGAAAAGCCCAGCCGAAAAGCCCCCATAGGACCAGCACCAGGCCTGCGCCGATCCAGCCGGCCAGCCCCGGCAAGAAGGCCGGGATCAGTGGCAGGATGCCGAAACTCACGACCAGCACCGTGAGGACGAGGGTGAGGAAGCGCCGGTGGTTCCAGCGGTCGGCCGCATGGCCGCCCAGCGTGTTGCCGGCGGCCCCCGCCAGGCCTGCCAGGATCAGGAAGCCGGCAACCGCCTCAGGAGAAGCGCCCAGAACGGTCTCGAGATAGGCCCCGATGAAGGTGTAGACGCCGAAAGCACCGGCCAGGACCACGACCGTCAGTCCGATGACTTCGAGCACGTCGGAACGGCGCGCCACGGCCAGGCGATCGGCGAGGCTCGGCGCCGGCGGCCCCGAAACGGCCGGCAGCTTCAGGACGATGCCGGCCAGTACCAGCAGGCTCATGGCGGCGACCATGCCGAACGTCGCCCGCCAGCCCAGATGTGCGGCGATGGCGGTCCCCAAGGGCACGCCGATCACCAGCGCCACGGTCATGCCGGTATAGATGAAGGACAGGGCCCGCCCGCGCTTGGCGGGCTCGACCGACATCGCCCCATAGGCAAAGGCAGCCGGCATGAAGGTCCCGGCCGACAATGCCAGGACGATACGGCTTGCTGCCAAGGTGAGAAAGCCGGTGGCGAAGGCTGCCGCCAGATTGGCGAGACTGAACACCACCATGGCCGTGATCAGCAGGGTGCGGCGTTCCCAACGCGCCGTCGCCACCGCGATGAGGGGCGAGCCGACCGCGTAGGCGAGCGCAAAAATGGTGACGAGGTGACCGGCATGGCCGACCGGAATGCCGAGATCCTCGGCGATGCGCGGCAGGATGCCGGCAATCATCAAGCCTTCACTGCCGATGGCAAAGGCACCCAGTGCGAGCCAGGTCAGGGTCCGATACATGGTGAGTCCATAAGTTCAATAATTATTGAACTTATGGACTCACCCCCGCCCCTGTCAATGAGTTCAATGACTCTTGAACAAATGGGATTCAGTCGATATCTCCCTGTCATGGCCAAGACGATCTTTCATCCGGAGACCGACCAGATCGAACTGACGACGGTCCTCGAAGCGCTCAGCGACCCCATTCGCCGTGACATCATCCTCGGCCTCTTCGAGGATGGTGAGCAGAATTGCTCCGCCTTCAACGGCCTGAGTTCCAAGACCAATTTGACCTATCACTATGTTCGCCTGCGCGAGGCCGGCCTGACGCGTACGCGTCAAATGGGCACGCATCGCCTGATCACGCTACGCGCCGACGACATCGAATCACGCTTCCCCGGCCTGCTCGCCGCAATCCTGGCGGCCGCCCGGACGGAGCGCCTCCAGCGCCAGGCCCAGGGCTTGCCCGATGCCCTATCCTCGCCCAAGGTAGCCGGTGGCGAACACCATGGTGAAGATGGGGCTTGAAATCGCCGCCTTTCCGTGAATCGTGGCGGCCATGATTGCCAAGACTTCGATCTTCAAGATTCCGGTCCTCCTGCTGGCGGGCACCCTGATGGCCGTGCCCGCGGCCGCGCAGACGCCGCCGAGTCCTGCCGCCGTCCCCGCGGCAGCGCCGCAGGCACCTGCCCAGGCAGCGCCCCCGGCTGCGGTCGAGGAACCGGCCGTCACACGCAAGGTCGAACTCTCCGCCAGTTTTGCCGAAAAAGGCGCGCCGATCACATCAGGTCTGAAATGGCGGGTATTCCGCCTCGGAAAGGGCGAGGCCGATGCGGTGAAGATGGCCGAATCCGACGAACCAGCCCCCGAATTCTCACTGGCACCCGGGCGCTACGTCGTGCATGCCGCCTATGGACTCGCCGCTGCAACCAAGGAATTCGAGGTCGACAAGGCAGCCGTGCGGCAGGGCCTGGTGATCAAGGCCGGTGGCCTGCAAGTCGAAGCCTCGGTGCTCGACAAGCCGATCCCGCCCGAGCAATTGACCGCACGCGTCATGGTGATCCAGTCCACCGGCGAGCGCCGCCTCATCGCCGAGGGCGTTCCGGCCACCAGTATCCTGCGCCTGCCCGAGGGCCGCTATTTCGTCGAATGCACCTATGGCGATTCCAACGCCACCGTCTCCGCCGAAATCTCGATCGGCGCCGGCAAACTGACGGAAGCCACCTTCCACCAGATGGCGGCGACGCTGACGCTGAAGCTGGTGAGCCAGGCCGGGGGCGAGGCGATCGCCAACACGGCCTGGTCGGTCCTGACGCCGGGCGGCGACGTCATCCGCGAATCCATCGGCGCCTTTCCCTCCCTGATCCTGGCCGAGGGCAACTATACCGTGGTGGCCCGCCACGAAGGCCGGGTCTATACGCGCGAGTTCGATGTCAAGGCCGGCCATGACGGCGATGTCGAGGTGATCGCCCGCTGAGGGTGCGGCGCGAAATAATCGCATCGAATGGCTCGACCTTTGTCGTTGCCGGGCTTGTCCCGGCAATCCAACCCCTTCCGGATGAGGAAGAGAGCGGGGCCACTGGATGCTCGGGTCAAGCACCCTGGGCCTGACAAGGGTCGCGTCTTCGGTTGTTTCACGCCGCCCCCAAGCACGGGCAGTGGCCGAAGAGGCGAAATACCAGCTGCCAGGCGTAATTCTGTTGCCATTCGATCACAGTTGCGTGCGCTTTTGCCGATCACGTCCTTGTGTCTCGCTTCAATGCGCAATCCTGCCGCAATGCGCCTCTATCGCCCAATTCATTGGAGCAATCGCTCCTCAGATTTGCTGGCTGATAGCCGCCATTGGAACACGGTACTGGATATTCGGGGTTGAGATGATACTGACGCGACGCATACTTCTTCTGGGCGCACCGCTTTTTCTTGCCAGTTGCGCAACGAGAGGTGGCCAGAGAAATGCCAATTTGCAGCAAGCGGCCTTTACACCTGATCCCTACTATGTCTCCCTCTACGGAGGCATCGAGGATGATCGCTTTCCCGTTCAGGCCGTGAACCTTGCCAAGGTGCCGCCGAAATATTGGCGCCGCGAAGTTCCCTACGAGACCGCGGAGCAGCCCGGCACCATTGTCGTCGATCCCAATCAGCGCTTCCTCTATCTCGTCCAGGAGAACGGGAGGGCGATCCGCTACGGCGTCGGCGTCGGCAAGACCGAGGCGTTCAATTTCCAGGGCGAAGCCACCATCTCCCGCAAGGCCGAATGGCCGCGCTGGACCCCCACGCCCGACATGATCCGGCGCGATCCGGAACTGAACGAACCCTATCGCAACGGCATGCCCGGCGGTGTCGACAACCCGCTCGGCGCCCGCGCGCTCTATCTCTACCGCGACGGCCGCGACACGCTCTATCGCCTGCATGGCACCACCAATCCGGCCACCATCGGCACCAAAGTGTCGTCGGGCTGCGTCCGCCTGATGAACCAGGACATCATCGATCTCTATAACCGCGTGCCGACGGGCACCAAGGTCATCGTGCTGCCTTCGGCACCGGCGCCGGAAGAAGCTCCCCTGCCTGACATGGTCTGAGCATTGCGGGCGCGTGCGACATCGCAGCACGCGCCCCTCGTCCTCGGCGGCTCTATACTCCGCGTCATCGCTCCGTTCTGCCGAGATCCTGGAGCGCGTGGAGCATCGTTTCCATGAACACCATCGCCGTCACGCCCGACGCGGGTCTCACCAGCCTTCTTCCCGGCGCACAGTTCGCCGACGCCTATGCGCTGGACATGGCTCCGCCAAAACTCGACGCAAGACGGGCCGCCGAGCGCATCATGGCCCGCTCACCGCGCTGGATCGCTGCGCTTCTGGCTCTCAGGAACCTCGTCGTCGCTCCCCTTGGCCTGCATACCCGCCCGCCGTCCTCAGCGGCGGGCCTGGGCGTCCTCGGCATCTTTCCCGTCCTCAGCCAGACACCGGACCGGCTGGTCGCCGGCTTCGACGACAGGCATCTCGACTTTCGGGTGATCGTCAACGTATCGCCACGCCTCGAGCGCCAGCGCGTCACGCTCACGACGCTCGTCCTGACCCACAACCGCCTCGGGCGCGCCTATCTCGCCGCCGTGCTGCCTTTCCACCGGGTGATCGTGCGCGCCATGCTGCGGCAGGCGCGCGAGACCTGATCGCGGAGCACTTGTCTCAGGAGGCCAGCAGGACGGGCACGCCCTTGTGCTTGGCCTTCTCCTCCGGCTCGACATGGATGGTCACCCGCGCACCCTCGATCGCCTGGCGGAGCGCCAGTTCGATGCGGTCGCAGATGGCATGCGATTCGGTCACCGACATCGTGCCCTGCACCACCAGATGGAAATCGATGAAGATGATGCTGCCGACCTGGCGGGTCCTGACATCGTGGGCCTCCTGGGCGCCCTCGCTGTGGGTGGCGATGATCTTGGCGATCTGGTCGAGGATTTCCGGCGGCGCGGAGGCATCCATCAGGCTGGAGACGGAATCGCGGATCATCACCCAGCCCGACCACAGAATGTTGACGGCGACGATCGCCGCCAGAATCGGGTCGAGGATCAGCCAGCCCGTCACGGCCACGAGGGCGACGCCGATCAGGACACCGCCGGACGACCAGACGTCGGTCATCACGTGCCGGCCATCGGCGACCAGGGCCGGCGAGCGCCAGGTCCGGCCCCAGCGCAGCAGAGTCACCGCCCAACCGAGATTGATCGCAGTCGCCACGGCATTCACTGCCAGGCCCAATGCAGGCGCATCCAGCGGCCTGGGTGCGAGAATGCCGTCATAGGCCTTGATCAGGATGAGGATCGCCGCCAGCACGATCATCACGCCCTCGATCACGGCGGAAAAATATTCGGCCTTGTGATGCCCATAGGGATGGCCGCCATCGGCAGGCTTGGAGGCCACTCGCAGCGCGATGAAGGCGGCGCCCGCCGCGACCACGTTGATGATGCTCTCCAGCGCATCCGAATAGAGCGCGAGCGAGCCCGTCAGCCAATAGGCGCCGAACTTCAGCGCAAGAACGACGAGGCCGACGCCGGCACTGGCAAGGGCGGCTTTCTGGGCGCGATTCATGATGGTTCCTGGTTCATGCGCAGCGCCTCCGCAAAGGTCTGTGCCGATGCGAGGTCCCTACTCCCGGAAGCTGCCGTAAGGCCAGAGCAAGTAGTATAGCCTCGGCTATCGGTGCCCTATGATCGGCGCGCCGCGCTGTGTCAGCGTCCGGCCTTGCGGGCCAGGATGAAGAGCCAGTCGGTCGGCTTGTTGTCATAGCCGCCGCCCTTGGCGGCCTCGATCGCGACGCTCTCCCAGGGGCCGGGCCGATAGGCCTGCTCGAGCCAGCCCGCCGAAGGATAATTGTAATAGCGGCCGAACTGGTCCCTGCCCTCCGCCTCGCCGGCCTTGAAGCTGGCGTGGAAAACGCCGCCGGGCTTCAGCGCCCGATGGATCCTGCCGATGACCGCGGGCAGATCGGTGCGCGGCACGTGGAGCAGGCAGGCATTGGCCCAGACACCGTCATAGATCCCGACAGCGTCGATCGCCTCGAACAGCAGGACATCGACCGGCCGGCCGAGCCGCCGGGCGGCGGCATACGCAATTTCCGGCGTACCATCAGTCGGCGTGACGTCGAAGCCACTGGCCAGCATGTATTCGCTATCCTGTCCTGCACCACAGCCAAGTTCCAGGATGGCTCCGCCCGGAGCGATATGAGACAGAAACTGATCGAGGCGCCGTTTCTGTGCCACTTGTCCCCGCGTGGTGTAGGCAGTCGCCTGTTCAGCATAGAAAGCGATCGTCACATCATCTTTGGCAGACATTTGCGTTTCCTGTTTCACTTCCGGGCGCCCGGCGCGATAACGCGAATGCTTCGGCCCTTCTGCCGAATCAGGTCTCTCGCGATATTTCACAATTAATAGACGGAAAATAACATGGCAGGAAACGCTGAAGCCAACTCGGCTGCAGGCTCCGGTGGTGCCCAGGCAGTGCCGGGCGGAATAGGTCGCATCGTTCTGGCGAGCCTGGTCGGCACCACGATCGAGTTCTACGATTTCTACATCTATGGAACGGCCGCTGCCCTGGTGATCGGGCAGACCTTCTTCCCGTCGACCGCGCCCGGTTCACAGGCCCTCAACGCCTTCCTCACCTTCGGCATCGCCTTTCTTGCCCGGCCGATCGGCTCGATCCTCTTCGGCCATTTCGGTGACCGCATCGGGCGCAAATCGACGCTCGTGGCCTCCATGCTGGTGATGGGCCTGTCGACCACGCTGATCGGCGCACTGCCGACCTATGAACAGGCCGGCTTCCTGGCACCCCTGCTGCTGTGCATCCTGCGTTTCGGCCAAGGCATCGGCCTTGGCGGCGAATGGGGCGGTGCCGCCCTGCTCGCAACCGAGAATGCCCCGCAGGGACGGCGTTCCTGGTTCGGCATGTTCCCCCAGCTCGGACCGCCGATCGGCTTCTTCATGGCCAATGGCCTGTTCCTGGTCCTCCTGATGTTCCTCAACGAGGCAAGCTTCCTCTCCTGGGGCTGGCGCATCCCCTTCCTGATCAGCGCCGCTTTGGTGGCGATCGGCCTCTATCTGCGCGTCTCCATCAGCGAAACGCCGGAATTTCGCGAGGCCATGGCCCGCAACGAGCGCGTCGAGGTGCCCTTGCTCGAGGTGCTCCGGGACCATTGGGTACCCCTGATCCAGGGCTCCCTCGCCATCGTGGTGTGCTACGCTCTGTTCTACATCTCCACCGTCTTTGCCCTGGGCTATGGCGTCAATGCGCTGCATATTTCCCGCAGCGATTTCCTTGGCCTGCTCTGCATTGCCGTCATCTTCATGGCGATCGCCACCCCGATCTCCGCCGCCTTGTCCGACCGTTTCGGGGCTCGCCCCGTCTTGCTGATCTCCAGCGCGCTGGCGGCGGCCTCGGGCTTCTGCCTGCCCATCCTGCTTGGCAGCGGCAACAGCTTCGAGGTCCTCGTCTTCCTGTCGCTGTCGCTCGCGCTGATGGGACTGACCTTCGCGCCGCTCGGAGCCCTACTGCCAGACCTGTTCCCCACCAAGGTGCGCTACACCGGCGCCTCCAGCGCCTATAATCTCGGCGGCATCCTGGGCGCCTCGCTCGCGCCCTATCTGGCCCAGATCCTGCTGCAGCAGGGCGGCCTGCCCTGGGTGGGCTATTATGTCAGCGCAGCGGCGATCATCAGCTTTTTCGCCGTGCTGAGCATGAAACGGACCGGTTGACATATCAAGCAACCAAAAGGTTGCATAAACCATTACGATCTGACATAGATGCGCAACTAGGAGGTTGCAATTATGTCAGATCGTATCGAAAAGACCATCGAGCTGAACGCGCCCATCGAGCGGGTGTGGCGTGCCCTGACCGATCACGAGGAATTCGGCACCTGGTTCCGGGTGAAGCTGGACGGGCCTTTCGTGCCCGGCCAGATCTCGCGCGGCCGCATCACCTATCCCGGCTATGAGCATGTCGTGTGGGAAGCCAAGGTCGTCAGCATGGACAAGCCTCGCCTGTTCTCCTTCACCTGGCATCCCTACGCCGTCGATCCGGACGTCGACTATTCCAAGGAAACCCCAACCCTGGTGGAATTCCATTTGCGCCCGACGGCGACGGGAACTCAATTAATCGGTATCGAGTCGGGCTTCGGTGCCATTCCCGCCCACCGCCGGGCCGAAGCGTTCCGGATGAATGATGGCGGCTGGGAAGAGCAGATGAAGAACATCAAAGCCTATGTCGAGACTTGATATCGCTCCACCGACCCAGGATCACGCGGCGACTTTCGCGGCATTGGGAGATCCGACCCGGCTCTCCTTGCTCGGCCGGCTCAGCAGCGGACAGGCGCAATCGATCGCCAAACTGTCGACCGATACGCGCCTGACGCGCCAGGCCATCACCAAGCATCTCCACGTCCTGGAAGGAGCGGGTCTGGTCTCGAGCCTTCGTGTCGGGCGCGAGACGCAGTTTGCCTACCGCCCCGAGCCGATCGAGGCCGCGCGCTCCTACCTCGACGAGGTATCCGCACAATGGGATGCCGCCTTCGCCCGGCTCAAGGCTTTCGTGGAGAAATGAGGGCGGTCACTCCGCCATCACCAGCCGTGCCGGCCCGCCATCCTCGCCCTTGACCACACGGTAGAAGCAGGAATGGCGGCCGGTGTGGCAACAGCCGCCATCGCCGCCGACCTCGACGCGCATGATCAGAGCATCCTGGTCGCAATCGGTGCGCAATTCCACCACGCGCTGCAATTGGCCTGACGTTTCGCCTTTACGCCAGAGCGCCTGGCGCGATCGCGACCAGTACCAGGCCTCGCCGGTCTCCAGCGTGCGGGCCAGGGATTCGGCATTCATATGCGCGACCATCAGCACCTCTCCATGCTCGGCACCGAGCGTCACCACCGTGATCAGGCCATCGCGGTCGAATTTCGGCGTGAAGACAAGGCCTTCTTCCAGGGAGGCCTTGTCGCCGGGCGCAGGGAACGAGGTCGTCATGCTGATACTCATGGGACGGGTGGCGGGAAACGCGTAGGGCTCAGAAGATGAAGTCCGTATGGATGAATTTCGACTTGTGGCTGCGCGTGATTTCGTCGAGCAGTTTCTTGCTGGGCTCGGTCTGCTTGGCGGCGATCATCGAACGGATCGAGAAGGACCGCAGCGCATCGGTGACAGAGAGCGTACCCTCCGCCGAATCCTTGCGGCCGGTGAAGGGGAAGATGTCCGGCCCGCGCTGGCACTGGCAGTTGATGTTGACCCGGCAGACCTGGTTCACCAGCGGATCCACCAGCGTGCCGATGTCATCCGCGCTGGTCGAAAAGATGCTGACCTGCTGGCCGTGCTCGGAAGTGATGACGTAGTCCAGCGCCGTCTCGATGTCGTCGAAGGGCATCACCGGCACGATCGGCCCGAACTGCTCCTCGCGATAGAGCTTCATGCCCTCCGCCACCGGATAAACCACGGCCGACCGGAACAATGTCTCGACCTCGTCCCCGCCGCCTTCGTTGACCACCCTGGCCCCCTTGGCCACGGCATCCTCGACGCAGGCCATCATGTATTCGGCCTTGGCCCTGTCGGGCAGTGGCGTGATGCTGACGCCCTTGTCCCAGGGCATGCCGATCCTGAGCTTGGCAAGCTCCTCGGTGAAGCGCTGCAGGAAACGATCGACGATGGAGCGGTGCACGATCAGCATCTTCAACGCGGTGCAGCGCTGGCCGTTGAAGGACAGCGCCCCGGCAAGGCATTCCTTCACGGCCAGTTCCAGATCGGCATCGGCCAGGACGATGGCGGCATTCTTGGCATCGAGCCCGAGAATGGCGCGCAGCCGCTTGGTCTTGGGATGCAACTTCTTGAGATGGTCGGCGACCTTGCTGGAACCAATCAGGGTCAGCGCATTCACCTTCCCCGATTCCAGCAGATGCGGCACGATTTCCGCGCCCTTGCCATAGACGAAATTGATCACGCCGGGCGGGAAGGCGCTGCGGAACGCCTCCAGCAGCGGCTCGAACAGCAGGACGCCGAAGCGTGGGGGCTTGAACACCAGGGTGTTGCCCATGATCAGGGCCGGGATCAGCGTGGCGAAGGTCTCGTTCAGGGGATAGTTGTAGGGGCCCATACACAGCACGACGCCGAGGGGCGTGCGGCGGATCTGCCCGATGGTGCCCTCGACGATCTGGAAGCGTGAATTCTCATTGTCGAGATTGCGCACGGCATCGACGGTGGCGCGCATATAGTCGACGGTGCGATCGAACTCCTTCTCGGCATCCGGCAATGACTTGGCGATCTCCCACATGATCAGCCGCACGATCTCGCTGCGACGCGCCACCATCTGGCGGATGAAATCGAGCATGCAGGTGATGCGATCGGCGACCCGCATCGTCGGCCAGGCGCCGCGGCCATTGTCATAGGCGCCGACCGCCGCCGCGAGCGCGGCATCGGCCTCCGGGATGCCGCCGACGGGCACCGAGCCGAGGGTGACCGGCAGTAAGCGCCCTTCCCCATCGCGCAGGTGAATGGGTGAGATCACGCTCTGCTTCTCGCCGGTCCATGCTAGCAACTCGCCGTTCACCAGAACGCAATCCTGATGGATCTCGCCCGGAAGGCGAAACTCGACAGGAATGTCCTCGGCCTTCGGGAACAGCGTTTTGAGCTCAGTCGATTGCAGCATCATCGGTACTCCTTCGAGACATGGCTGCCCCAACCCGTGCACGATCCATGCCACACGCGCGCCAGCGTGCAGCACGACTCATAAAGGGAATAAGACGCTCGAACGCCGAACGACAGCGCTCGTGACGAGCAGTGCCGCCGTCGGGTGTCGCTCAGCGTGCTTTGTAGGCGCGCTGTACCAGGGACAGGAAGTGCATCTGCTGCTGCGGCTCCGACTTGAAGATGCCGGTAAAGCCGGTCGTCACCGTGGAAACGCCCTGTTTCTGGATGCCGCGCATGGCCATGCACATATGCTCGGCCTCCAGCATCACGGCCAGTCCCCGAGGCTTGAGGCGCTCCTCGATGGCCTGGGTGACGTTGGCGGTGAGATGCTCCTGCGTCTGCAGGCGCCGGGCATAAATCTCCACCACGCGTGCCAGCTTGGAGAGGCCGACCACGCCGCCGCTCGGATAATAGGCAATATGGGCATGGCCCAGGATCGGCACGATGTGGTGTTCGCAATGCGAGTAGAAGGGAATGTCGCGCACCAGCACCATGTCGTCATAGCCGCCGACTTCCTCGAAGATGGTGTCGAGTTCTTCGCCGGCATCGTGCTCATAGCCCTTGAACATCTCGCGCCAGGCCTTGACCACCCGTTTGGGCGTGTCGATCAGGCCTTCGCGATCGGGATCGTCGCCGGCCCATTGGATCAGCGTCCGCACGGCGGCTTCGGCCTCCTTGCGCGTCGGGCGAGGCATAGGGGTGCGGGCGACGTCGTCGCGTTCCAACTTGGCCGCAGGCTTATCCACCAGTGCATCCATCAAAAGCTACTCCCACCGCCAAGGCAGATCATCAAAAATCGGCCTTGCGGGTTTAGATCATACCGGCCTGGAGAACACCCCTCCCCAACCGACCCATTCATGCCTATATAGTTGAGAGCGAAGCGCATTCAATCAAGCGTCCACCCATGCTCGACGACGTCTATAATAAACGTATCCTCGAATTGGCAGCCAATATTCCGCGTATCGGCCATCTGCCGCGCGCAGATGCCGCAGCCACGGCCCATTCCAAACTGTGCGGCTCCACCGTTTCGGTCGAGCTGGCGGTTGAAGACGGCAAGGTCTCCGATTTCGCCCATATCGTGAAGGCCTGTGCTCTCGGACAGGCCTCCTCCTCCATCATGGCCCGCAATATCATCGGCGCGAGCGCCGACGAATTGCGGCAGGCGCGCGAGGCGATGCGCCGCATGCTCAAGGAGAACGGCCCGCCCCCCGAAGGCCGTTTTGCCGAAGCTGCTGTGCTGGAACCGGTGCGCGACTTCAAGGCCCGTCACGCCTCCACGCTGCTCACTTTCGATGCGGTGGTCTCCGCTTTCGACAGCATCGAAGCGAAGGCGGCGGAGTAAGGCTCGAAAAGGAGTGTCGATCTCCAGATCGACATTCTCGGAAGCGGAGCCGTTGGATGATGTCGACCTGAAGGTCGACACTCCGATTTGGGCATTTTCCGGAGCAGCCAGGAAGCCCACGACCTCAGGATTCGCCCTGCCCCTTGCGAATTATGACGGAAAAGCCCCATTCTGCTCTTGAACTTGCCGGTTTTTCCGGAAATGAGCATCGTGTTCGGAACGTTTTACGATTTGGTGGAATCACCAAGAATCGCAAAGACGCCTTAGCCAATCCTTTGGATTGGCTTGAGAACAAGGAGTTAGAGTAAATAGTCGTTCACGCTTGAACGCGCTTTGCTCTAGGTAAAGACGGGGGCGCCCATGTTGAAACTGATCCTGCGGCGAAACGTCAAGTCGGGGTTGATCGGCGGCAAGAAGTTCGAGGTTCATAGTCGCATAGAGACGGACAAGGATCTCGTCGCCTTGTTCAAGGGCTATCCCGACGAACTGGTGCTCGCCTATAAATCCATCTGGGCGGACCGTAGTCTTTCCCTCAAGCGCAGCGAATTCCTGCGCGGAACCAAGTTCACCGTCACCTCCCTCAACGAACTCATCGAGCTGGAGGAAAGGCTGCAATCGGCCTTCGACCAGGTCCGGCGCATGATCGAGATCGTCGAGACCTTCCAGACCGACATCGCCCTCGAGCTTTGATTTCGATTCCGGCCGGAAGCTCTCACCCCTGTCGCATCTCGTCATGACCTGGCCCCGCACTGCCGCACATCTCGTCATCCGTACCTACCAGGTCACGTTGTCGGCCCTGATCGGGCGACAATGCCGCTATTTTCCGAGCTGCTCGGAATTTGCCGACGAGGCGATCGAGCGCCATGGCGTGTGGGCGGGCGGATGGATGGGCTTGTTTCGGATCTGCCGCTGCCATCCCTGGGGCGGATCGGGCCTCGATCCCGTGCCGGAACGATTGCCCGCCGACGCGAGCTGGTATAGACCGTGGCGCTATGGCCGCCGACGGCCTTTTACCTGCGATGAGGGGCAGTAGCCTCTCCTATATCACCTGAAATCGCTTACCTGCTTGGTTGGCAGGAGTGAGCCTGGAGAAAACTATGCCTGTTTTGACTTTTCCCGATGGCAATCAGCGTTCCTACGATGCCGGCGTGACCGGCAAGGCCGTTGCCGAGGGCATCTCCAAATCCCTCGCCAAGAAATCCATCGCCATGAAGCTCGACGGGGTGCTGACCGACCTCGCGGAGGAGATCGGTCGCGATGCCCGCATCGAGATCGTCACCCGCGAGAGCCCGGAAGCCCTGGAGCTGATCCGGCACGATGCAGCCCATGTCATGGCCGAGGCCGTGCAGTCGCTCTGGCCCGACACTCAGGTCACCATCGGCCCGGTGATCGAGAACGGCTTCTATTACGACTTCTATCGCGCCGAACCTTTCTCTTCGGAAGACTTTCCGAAGATCGAAGCGAAGATGCGTGAGATCATCGCCCGCAACGCTCCCTTCACCCGCGAGATATGGAGCCGTGACAAGGCCAGGCAGGTCTTCGCCGACAAGGGCGAGAAGTTCAAGGTCGAGCTGGTCGAGGCGATCCCCGTCGACCAGGATCTGAAGATCTACTACCAGGACAACTGGTTCGATCTCTGCCGTGGCCCGCATATGGTCTCGACCGGCCAGATCGGCACCGCCTTCAAGCTGATGAAGGTGGCCGGCGCCTATTGGCGCGGCGACAGCAACAATCCGATGCTGACCCGCATCTATGCCACCGCCTGGCGCAACCAGGAGGAGCTCGACCTCTATCTCAAGCAGATCGAGGAAGCCGAGAAGCGCGACCATCGCCGCCTCGGACGCGAGATGGACCTGTTCCATTTCCAGGAGGAAGGCCCGGGCGTGGTGTTCTGGCACGGCAAGGGCTGGACGATATTCCAGGAGCTGATCGCCTATATGCGCCGGCGCCTGAAGGCCGACTACAAGGAGGTCAACGCGCCTCAGCTGCTCGACAAGCATCTGTGGGAGATCTCCGGCCATTGGGGCTGGTATCGCGAGAACATGTTCATGGCCAAGTCCGCCGGCGACGAGACCGAGGACGAACGCGTCTTCGCCATCAAGCCGATGAACTGCCCGGGCCATCTGCTGATCTTCAAGCACGGCCTGAAGTCCTATCGCGACTTGCCGATGCGCCTGGCCGAGTTCGGCGCCGTGCATCGCTATGAGCCCTCGGGCGCCCTGCACGGCCTGATGCGCGTGCGCGGCTTTACCCAGGACGATGCCCATATCTTCTGCACCGACGAGCAGATGGCGGCCGAGTGCCTGAAGATCAACGATCTCATCCTGTCGACCTATGCCGATTTCGGCTTCGACGAGATCGTGGTCAAGCTCTCCACCCGGCCGGAGAAGCGCGTCGGATCCGACGAGCTCTGGGATCGCGCCGAAGAGGTGATGATGCGGGTGCTCGAGCAGATCGAGGAGCAGTCGGGCGGGCGCATCAAGACCGGCATCAACCCTGGCGAAGGCGCCTTCTACGGCCCGAAATTCGAATACACCCTGAAGGACGCCATCGGCCGTGACTGGCAGTGCGGTACCACGCAGGTCGACTTCAACCTGCCGGAGCGCTTCGGCGCCTTCTTCGTGGATTCGGACGGCGAGAAGAAGACACCGGTGATGATCCACCGCGCCATCTGCGGCTCGATGGAACGCTTCCTCGGCATCCTGATCGAGAACCATGCCGGGCATTTCCCGCTCTGGCTGGCGCCCGAGCAGGTCATGGTGTGCACGATCACCTCGGACGCCGACGATTATGCCCAGGAGGTCGTCGCGGCCCTCAGGGCGGCGGGGCTACGCGCGGAGATCGATCTGCGCAACGAGAAGATCAACTACAAGGTGCGCGAGCATTCCCTCGCCAAGACCCCGGTGATCTTCGCCCTCGGCAAGAAGGAAGGTGCGGAACGCACCGTCTCGATCCGCCGCCTTGGCTCGCAGGCCCAGTCGGTGCTGCCGCTCGACAAGGCAATCGCCGAACTGGTCAAGGAAGCGACCCCGCCGGATCTGCGGCGCTAGACCGGAGGGAGACCTCCTCTCCCATGCAATGGGCGTCGGCCTGCCGGCCGGCGCCTCGGAACAGGCCATGCCGTGAGCAAGCTCTTCTTCACCGCCGACACCCATTTCGGCCATGAATCGATCATCCGCCTGTGCAAGCGCCCCTTCGACAGCGTCGAGGCGATGGATGAGGCCTTGATCGCGCGCTGGAACGGCAAGGTTGCCCCGAACGACGTGGTCTATCACATCGGCGATTTCAGCTTTCGCGCGGGCAAGCCGGCCGAGACCTATCTGGAACGCCTCAACGGCCAGATCCATCTCATCCTCGGCAATCATGACGACCAGGCCAAGCTCGAGTCGACCGGGCGCCTGCGTTCGATCACCGAGATCAAGGAATTGCGCTGGAAAGGCCAGACGATCGTGATGTGCCATTACCCGATGCGCGAATGGCCGGGGGCCTGGCGTGGCGCCTGGCATCTGTTCGGGCATGTGCATGGCCGCCTCGACGGCGAGCCCTTCGGCTACAGCCTCGATGTCGGCGTGGACAGCCACAGCTACGCCCCTCTCGCGGCAGAGGAAGTCGCCACGCTGATGGACGGGCGTCAGCAGATCTTCGGGACCTGACGTCTATAGGACGGCGGTGGAAGGGCTGCGCAGTCGATCCGGATTACTCGGCGGCAACCTTGGCCGCAGGCTCGTTTCGCACGGCCAGCCCCGCCAGCACCATGTCGAAGATCTTGTCGACATAGGCCGCATCGGGCGGCGTCACGGTGGTATGAAAACGCTGGAAGATCGGCGACATGATCAGATCGAGCACGGTATCCGGATCGACATCGTCGCGGATCTGCTTCTTGTGCATGGCCGAGATCACGAAGGCCCGGGCGATTTCCTGGCGGCGCTTCATGACGATCTCGCTGAAGCGCTCCCGGAACGGACGCTCGAACTGCGCCTCCGCCAGCAGGGCCCTGGAGGCGCCTTCCATCATCGGATCGTTGAGATATTCAGCCAGGCGGCGCACATAGTTGCGGAAATTCACCATGGGCTCGCCGCCGGCGACCATGGGCGGCAGCACCTCGGTGCAACGGGCAAGATAGGCGTCGAGCAGGAGATCGGCCTTGCTGTCATACCAGCGATAGATGGTCTGCTTGCCCACCCCGGCGAGAGCCGCGATGCGTTCGACCGAGATATCGCGATAGGGAGCGCGTTCGAGCAATTCGGCCGCTGCATGCAAAATCGCCTTATGCGTTTCCATGCAGCGCGGTCTTCCGACGGGTCGTGCCGCCTGCTGCGCAATGGCCACCGACAACTCCTATAAATGTCAAGAATATAATCTAGACGTAATGTCTCATATATAAACGCATTTCTGCTTGTTTTCAATCAACCTGACCTTGCATGGCTGCTTCGCCTCCCGTGTCGACGGCTGGAAATTAGCAAAACGGCAGCCTGGAACGGCCAAGGCCCGGGATTGTCCGTTCGTGATCGGCTCGGAAGGCACAGTCCCCCACCTCACGAAAATTTCAAGACGCCCCGTTTCATATCTCTTGCATTTAGAGACGAGGCGTCTTATAAACATCGACATGGATGGTACGGCAATCGTTTCATTGGATTGCGGACTTTCCACGGTAAGTGTTCAAGCGTATCGTCAGTTTGGTAACGATTGTTAGCACGTAAGAGTAGATGAAGGCGCGTTTGCGCCGTTCGATATTGCATAGTTTGATTTCTATTCGGGCGCCGCACCTCCCCAACAGGTGCGGCGCTTTGTTTTTGTCATCCCTTCCTCTCGACAACCACACAGGACGATACTTATCGCTTGCCGGGCGGTAACAATGTACTCGTGCTTTCCCGACCGAAATCCGGCGGGGTCTGCAGACTCGATCCGATCCGTTTTCCCGGATGGAAATCTGTCGGCGCCTGTCTCGATTGAAAACGGGCCGGGCTATATTTAGCCATCTAAGGCTCCCGGCGCGAATGAGGCTGCTCGCTAGCGGCGCAGTGACGGGCACGTCATCGCCCCCGGGCGCCCGATGCGATCGGTCGCGACTGAAATGCTCCATCAGGTTCGAGATACCAGGCTGCGCCGAGCACCGCCCCCTCGCCCACGCAGTTTTAAGCGTTTACGGCCTGGACGACCCCTTGTAGATTGGACACATGGCACTCAAGCGCATGGACAATGTCGGGATCGTCGTCGATGACCTCGCAGGGGCGATCGATTTCTTTCGCGAGCTCGGCCTCGAGTTCGAAGGGCAGGCCACGATCGAAGGCGAATGGGCCGGACGGGTCACCGGGCTCGGCGATCAGCGCGTCGAGATTGCCATGATGCGCACGCCGGACGGCCACAGCCGGCTCGAACTATCCCGCTTCCTCACGCCGCCTGTCGTCGCCGATCACCGCAACGCCCCGGTGAACGCTCTAGGTTATCTGCGCGCCATGTTCACCGTTGATGACATCGACGACACGCTTGAAAGGCTCCGTCGACGCGGCGCGCAACTCGTAGGCGACGTCGTCCGATATAAGGACGTGTATCGACTCTGCTACATCCGCGGGCCTGGCGGGCTGCTCATCGGCCTTGCCCAGGAACTCGGCTGACGACACCGACAAGAGTGCCCTTCGCCCCATCCACCTTTGAGCCTTGCCACGACTTGCCGGGCGACGGATCGCAAGTCACCGCCACCGAAGAGCTCATTCCGAAGGTGGCGTCGGATCACCCTGCGCCAGAACGAAATTCCTCCGCCAGCCGCACAACGGCAGAGTCCGAACAATTGAAACTGAGGGGGAGGATGGTGCCGGTTGCGGGACTTGAACTCGCGACCTACCGCTTACAAGTCGCTTGTCTATTGAGCAATTTCAAAGGCCGTTCCGACAAACCGGTGTGGAAAGCCCTCTTGAAACTGCTATGGTTTTCGCCCATGTCGGAATACTAAACTTCTCGTTTAGCACCGAGCTCGCCCCTTTGATCAGGCCTTGGTATGGGCACGCATTCGGGCTGTGCGAATAGCAGCTATATAGCTTAGAGCTGCATGATGAACATCGCTGGCACGCTGGACATCGACTGCCCTGTTGTGCACGCCGAACTCACCACCGGTTGTAACTCGAATGAACCCCTGGGCAGCGCTTACAATGGAGGGATCATTAAGTTCGATGATACCGCTTGCGATTGCTACGCGCATGCGCTCAATCAGCATTATTCGGGTCTGAACTTTGACCGCCAATGGCTTCACTGCAGGATCGTCGGCCGCCATCTGCCAATATTCCGATGCGAGATCAGATGCCGCTCTGATGTCGGCGCACAGATCATCGGTACGCTTTTCCAAATAGTCTGCTGCGATCCGCGGCTTATTGACGATCTTGATAGTGATGAACGTCGCAGCAGCCGTCGTGGCAACCCATTTTGCCAAATCGAAAAGAGCATACAGCCAGAGGGGAAAGTCCTCGGCAGGAGCAGTCAATGGCGCGCTCTGCGAAATTCGTCGTCCATGTACTGGCGAGCATCGGCGACAAAGGGTGCGTAGATTGGGTCACTCGCCTGGAGTTCCAGAGACGCCCTTAGAATCTCATATGGAAATACCTGGCTTCGCACTAGCCCGCCAAAGGCCTCCTCCAAGAAGGAAGAGGAGTAACTATCAGCCCCATCGAAATTGACAATCA
Source organism: Labrys sp. (in: a-proteobacteria) (assembly GCF_047605565.1). Taxonomy (NCBI): domain Bacteria; kingdom Pseudomonadati; phylum Pseudomonadota; class Alphaproteobacteria; order Hyphomicrobiales; family Xanthobacteraceae; genus Labrys; species Labrys sp. (in: a-proteobacteria). The sequence continues at coordinate 228,354 of NZ_JASGFM010000005.1, read as the reverse complement.
CTTTGGTGTGCTGGCCGATTGCGCTTCGGATGGCCGGAATCAAAAAGTCATCCCTGAAGCGCTGACCGTTGAATGGGCCGTCGGCCATCGTGCGTCCAGCAGGCGTGGACGAATAATCGCCAGAGATCGAGATCACTTCAACGGACATCCTCTAAACCTCCGATGCATCGAAAGACGCCTGGAGCTCTACGAAAGTTCCGAACAGGGGAACCGTGTGGTTCTTTATCGCAACTTTGCCATCTGCGCTATAGACACATTCACCGCAGCGGCTGATGATCCGAAGCTGGCCTTCAACGCACTTCAACATTGCCTCTCGGATCTTGTTCAAACCAAGGCCTCGGTGAGCTAGCTGTGTCGAGGTCGCCCCGATTTTCATCGCCGCATCTATAGTTTGCCCGTCATATGTGGTGGCGTCCGGCGAAAATTGCACCTTGTAGTCACGAGCGAAAACCCTTGCCACATCCATTGCGCCCCAGATCTTCGGGAGCGACGCCGGAATCGTAATGCCTTGATCATAAATAGCGAGTGTGACTTGGCGCTTAACAGGGTCCGCCGCGCCGAGCATCCACCAGCGAGAAACGCGACGCCAGCCCCCAGGCCAATGGTCAGGGTAAGCATGTCCCAAAACGTTCTCAACCGCATCGCTCAGAGCGCTACTCAAACGAAGCCGGAGCTCCGTACTCCCGCCTATCGTTTCAAATAGCGCCTTAATCGACTTCACGCCCGTCGGCCAATCACTGCGACCGCCTGACACCATTCGCTCTACGATTAACGCATCGGGAGGGGGAGGCGCTTGGTATGGCGGAAGCTGAAGAAGTTCGAAAAATCCCAGCCTAGAGAGCACACTGGCAACATGTGGATCCCAGCGATGCACATCTACCGTGGATGGAGGATTGCCCGAGAGGCGTCCAATACGATCATATTCCGAAGCCAGCACGAGCGCCGCCCCGGCCGATATGCCTCGTAGGGAGGAGTAGTCAGTAAAGGACTTGATCCATCCGATGCGGCCTCGCCGTCTCGATTTGGGGGACTTTAGCGCTCCAGTTACGGGATGCCTCGCACGCATTCGCAGATCGTGCATAAAGCGAATCGTCTCATTGGAGGCGGTCGAGAGGCAAAGGATTGGGGGCATATCCGTGTGACTGATGACACGCACTCGTTGCCATCCATCCCGGGAACCAAGAACAACAACTTGATACCTACCCGGCATGCGGCGACAACGTTCTCGCGCCGCCCTCCTCAGCAGCCATTTATGGTAGCGCACAGTAAGTTTCTTCAAGATCGAGGCGCCACGGCTATAGCTTCAGGAGTATTTGGCCAGAGAATTCAAGATACAGATGCCCTACCCCGCATCAATGCCATGAATCGACTCACGAACGTCTTGTTAAGCTGGAGAGAACACGTATTTCAAGTCTAGGGATTATGACCTGGGAACAAAACCGCTTGAATGTCACGGCAGCGTCACGAAGAGCTATCCGAAGTTCACTAGCGCGATATGGAGATGAAGCATGTGCGGTCGCGTACACCAATCCGGGCCCGAGCTGCCCGGCATTTTCTCCGAAATGGGCGCCACCGAAGAGACGATCGCCGCAGCCTGGCGCGCTCACCACAATGGATCGCCGCGGCAATTCCTGTGGGTGATACGCCGCCAGCCTGGCCTGGAGCGGTACGTCCATGACCTCTTGCAATGGGGCTTGCTGCCATCCTGGGTGAAAGATCCCAGCGACTGGCCCTATCCGATCAACGCGCGCGGCGAGGATCTCACGGCCAAGCCGAGCTTCCGAGGCGCGTATAAGAGCCGGCGCTGCCTGATCCCGGTCGATGCCTTCTTCGAGTGGATGAAGATTCTCGAGGATGGCAAGCCGATCAAGAAGGGCACGAAAAAACAGCCCTACGCCATCGCCATGAAGGATCGCTCGAAGTTCGCCCTCGGCGGTCTTTGGGAAAGCTGGACCGATAAGGCCACCCAGGAAATTCGGCGCACCTTCACGATCGTCACTTGCGAGCCGAACAGCCTGGTCGGCCAGATCCATGACCGCATGCCGCTCATACTTCACCAGAAGGACTATGACCGCTGGCTCGCCAATATCGAGCCGGACCCGCGCGACCTGATCGTGCCCTTCCCGGCCGAGCTGATGGACATGTGGCCAATCTCCACCAAGGTGAATTCGCCGGCCTATAATGAGCCGGATATTCTCGACCCGATCTGATCGCGGCCGCCCATCAATCGCGGCCGCGCGAGACGAGCGTTCGCCCGACGAACTCGACGGCCAGGCGCTCATAATGCAGCTTATTGGGCCCAGGCCTCGACAGGCTGAACTCGATATCGCGATCAGACCTGCCGGCCTCGCGGCAGGCCTGACAAAAGAAGCGCCCCGCAAAATCAGCCACGTGCTGCGTCGGCGTATCGCCCCGGCTGTCCATCAGGCTGGCGCTGCCCTCCCTGCCGCAATGCAGGCAACGGTAATGCAGGAACAGCCATTTCTGCCGGTCCAGGCCGCCCCGCGTCTGGGCAAGATCGCTGTCCATCGCCGCCTCAATGCGCCTTCCCGGCCTCGCCGGAGCGAAACTCCTTCACCGCCTTGCCGATCGCGCGCATGACATCCGGCGTCGGATAGGGCCGCATCTTGATCGCGTCGCCAGTCGGATCCTTGGCCGGGCCATCCGACAGCACCGGCAGGATGCAGAATTCGCCCTCGCCGATCAGGCCGGCATGGTCGGCACCGACGCCGAAGCGATAAGCCGGGAAAGACCGGTTGAGGAAGTCTTCCAGCTGCTCGCGGCATGACTTCACCTGGCCGTGCCGGAGCACGATGAGGAAATCCATGTCCATTTTCGCTGTCTCGGCTTGCATCGCTCGTTCTCCGTTCTCTATGAGAACAAAAAATGAACGAATTGGGGCTAGGCGTCAAGATGGCGATGTCGGCCCACCTCAGTCCTCACCAGTGCCGGCGTCTGGCGGCTTGCCCTGGCGGGTGCGGCGGGCCTGCATGCGCTCCAGCCGCTCCAACATGCGAGCCTCCCGCTCACGCTCCTCGCGCGCTTCGGCCGCCTCTTCCATCAGCTTGCGCATGGCTCTGACATCGTCGCGGATCTCCGTGATCGGGCGGATGTCGGCGACGCTGGCCCGCTCGATTACCATCTGCTTGGCTGGTTCCGGCTCCCGACTCGCACGCTGCAGATAGGTCCACGCCCCTTTCGCAAGAGCTGCGGCGATCGCCCCTACGAAGGTTGCCAGCCAGAGAACCCAAGGCGGCAGTTCAGGCACTTCCATTTCGATACCCCCGCTCAATATCGCCAGCCTCCTCGGCCACCTTCATGAATAGGAACAACTCACCCCAGGTCAGCCCCACGAAGGTCACCAGGCCGAGCCGGGATTGCTCCGCCTGCAAGAGGCCGATGGCGATGCTGGCCCAGCACAGGGCCGACAGGGCGGCCAGGATGCAACGGACGAGAGGCGAATAGCGCCGGAACAGCTCGAAAGTGCCGTTAAGTGTCAGCGCCACGAAACGAAGCATGGCGATGACGGCGAAGGCGGCCACCCAGAAGCCGTCGAAGGCAAGCGAGCGCATGAACATATAGGCCGGGGAGAGCTGGAACGTCGCATCCGACTGGGAGATGGCATAGGACGCCCCGAACAGCATGCCGGTATGCAGCCACTCCCAGAAACGGGACTGGAAGTGCTTTCCGGCGCCAGAGATGACGCGCGCGACAATCATGGCCAGCACCTCGCCGCCTGGCCCCGCGCATAGTGATAGGTCAAGCGCTCATTGCCGGCCGGCGTGGTGGCGGTCACACCCCGAAGATCGTCGGTGATGACCCCGCAGGGCCTATTGACCGGGACCGACGCACAGGCCTGTAGCAGCGTCGCGCCGGCCACCAAGAGCAAAGCAACGGCGAGCATCCTGCTCTGCCCGATCTGCCTTCGAGAGATTCGCATCGTTCGCCCTTTCGATCTTGGTGGTGGCGTCGCTGGCGCCCTGGTTGATGAAGTGCTGGCGAAAATAGAGGGCTGCCACGATCGCCAGGACGATGCCCGCCATGGTCAGCCAGCCCTTGGGGGAGATCTCGTTGCGGAGGGACAGAAGCCAGAGGAGAAAGGTCATCTGTAGCTACTCCCTAGATCATGCTCGAGCAGTCGAAGGGCTTCATTCGCCTTGTTGATATCGCGAGGCATACCGACCATGGCCCATGCCACTTGCACGCGCGGGCCATGGCGCGTGCTGTGAAACACGACGAACTCTCGGCCACATAGGCGCCGCCGCTCGCCGGGCTTTGGGTGGCGCCACTGGAAGCTGTGCAACTGGGCGCCGAAACCGGACATGAACGTGTAGAACCGACCGGAGAGCCAATAGAAACGCTGGTCGAAGAATGGCGCGGCGAGGCCGCGACCGCTCCCGAACAGTCGGAAATCGAGCCACTGGATCATACCCCCTGCTCCTTCGCCAGGCGGTGGCGCAGATAGATCGTGGCGATCCCGATTCCGATGAGGATGACGCCGAGGAACACCATCATCGGCGGTGACGGCAGCCAGGCGGCGAGGCCTTGCGAGCCCTCCTTGATGGTGGTGACGGTATCGACAGTCTGGCTGGCCGTGTCGCGGATCGTTGTCACGGTGGAATTGATGCTCTGCACCGTGGCCTGCGTCGCCACCACGGCGCCGCCTGCCGCCGTGGCGGCGCCGGCCCAATGCACCGGTTCTTTTGCAGCGGCAGGCGGGGGCGGCTCAGGAGCCGGGATAATATCCGCCATGTCCGAATTCGCATCAGGCTCGATCGAGGCCAGCAGCGCAGCATGGAAGCGCTTGGAGTTAGTCGCCACCTCATCGGCGTGATCCATGCCGTTGACGACGCGTCGGGCCTGCTGCCAGTTCGTGACGGTGTTGAAGTAGTCGCCCAGCTTCTTGCCGGTGAAGATGCCCTCCATCATACCGATGACGGCAATCTGTGCGCCGATGACGGGATCGAGCGCCAAATCGAAGTTGGCGAGAAGCTTGCCATTGAGGCCCAGCCGCTTATCCATCTTCTCGTAATTGTAATCCCAGGTGTTCTGGATCGGCCCGCGCCCATAGGCCACCTGGCCGCCGTACTTGGTCGGCTTGGCGTATTTGTAGCCTTGCCGCTTCACATAGGCCCGGGCCTCGGCATCGGTCTTCGTGAAGCCCTCGCGAACGGGCGTCATCAGGCCGCCGGTCTCGCGCTGGACCTGGCCAAGGATGTTGGCGAGCTTGCGCAAGTCGCCGTCACCGTATTGGTCGAAGGCGGCGAGCAAGGCATTCACGCCGGCAACTTGGTCGGCGGTCAGCTTCTTGTCGGCGCCACCGATCAGCGGGCGGATGGCCCTGAATAGGGCCGCGTCATCTCGTTTCATGAAAGGCTCCGGACAAAGAAAAACCGCCTCGAGGGCGGCGGACAGACGGTTGGAAGGAGGAAGCGATCAGCCCCGGCCGCGCGCCGTCGCAATGGCAGCCGCGCTCGTGACCCACATGTCGATCTCGTCGTCGCCAAGCGCGACGCTATAGGTCGACAGACTTTCATAGGTCGCGCTACCGCCATCCATGGAGCCGAGCATCGAGCCGAGCGTCAGCTGCTGGCTGGTGACGTGCTGTCCGTCGGGGCCGAGGATCTCGTTGATCGGCCAGTATTCGGAGAACTGCGACACCAGCCCGCCCCGGCGCGTCTCCAGCGTCACATTCCAGTTTTCATCGGCCCGGACCACGAAGATGCCGAACTTACCGTATTGCAGAGCCTGCGGGTTCGGCGTGTTGGTCCAGGCCCCGTTCTGCGCGCCGTTCTTCGTGCGCTGCAGGCCGGCATAGAACAGGTCTGCCGCCCCTGGGTTGGCGCCGAGCGCGGTGAAGGCATGGAAGCCGCGCACGCCGAAGGTGCCCACCTTGAGATATTGCAAAGCCGGATTGCCGGCGACGGGCGCGGCGATGGTGCTGGCGAACAGGATGGTCCAGGGCGGCGTGACGTCGACGTTCGGGCCGAGGAGCGTCCGGACACCCTGAAGAAACAGGCCGCCATTGGCCGCAAGCTGGGCGGTGCCGGCCGCATTGTCGACAGGGAAGCGCTGGCCCGAGATGCTGTCCAGGAGCCCGGCGCCGATCGCGGCATCGGTAAACCCAAAATGATGAGTGATGCCGCGTGCCGGGAAGCCATCCGAGGTGCGTGGAATGAGCCGCGGGCCTTTGGCGCCAGGCGGCGGGGCGATGCCGAGATTCATGACGAGGGTGCTGGTCATGTGATGATAGCCTCCGAGAATTGGCAGCAATAGTTGTTGAGGGGGTAGTACTGGCCCTGCCGCGTGCCGTAGCTGGGATCGGTGAAGGTGTAGACGGAGAGGGCGGGGTCGCTGTCGCGCAGGTTGCCCCACGGCCGGTCACGTAGGAATTGCGTCAGGCTGGCATCGGCCACCATCGTGTTGGTGTAGTCGGTCGCGGTCTTCTCGCCGCGCAGCACGGTGACGCCGCCTTCGAGGTAGGCGGCGCGGACAACCAGCGTCGAGGCGTTGGCGCTGTACTGGATGAACTTGAAGCAGCCTTCGCGCAGATAGCGGGCCGTCAGGGCGCTCATATCGGCCGACAGTTTCACCTCGACCGTCGCAACCCCATAGCCATTGGCCGGCCCATCGCGAACGGCCGTCACCGTGCACAGGCCCTTGTCGGCCCATTGCGAGAGCCCGTACTGCACCAGGGCTTGCGACCCCGCCGCCACGGGCGTCGCGGCATCGAGCGTCAGCGTCACCTCGTCGGCAGCCGTGAGAGCTACGGCGGTCACGGTCTTCTCGCTGCCGACGGCTGTGGGCGTGCCGGCGAAGACATGGAAGCCCTGGCTGGGCGCCGTCGGTAGATGGTAATCCTCGAATGCCAGCGGGGTATAAGGCACCCAGAACTTCATGCGGATATGCGTGTCATCCACCCGGGTGACGCTGCGGATCTTGAGCGGCGTCCAGCGCCGCCCCTCCTGCATTACGCGCCGCATGACCTTGCCGCGCTGCTCGCCGCGCCAGCGCACGCCATCGGCCGACATATGCACTGTGGCGCCATGGGTACCGTTGGCATAGGTGCTGTTCATGGCCGAGGGCACGTAATAATGCGGGCCGACCATGATGATGTCTTCGTCTGTGACGGTCGCATCGACTTGCGCGCCCGCCACGGCAGCACCCATGGGCATGGCGAGGCCGCCATTCACCTGCTCGATGAACATCGGCACAACCTGGTCGGGCTGGCCGGTGTTGTCGCGAATGGCCTGCTGCCATTTCTGCCGCGCCGTGACGATATCGGCCGCGAAGGTCGCTCGCATCGCGGCATAGGTCAGCACCGCGCCGTTTGGGCTGATCTTGCCGTTTCCGGCCTCGTTCTCGCCATTGGTGAGGTGAAGGGCGCCGACGGCATAGTCATAGCCGAGATTGGCGGCCGACTGCTTTGCCCGCTTCAGGTCGTCGATGAAGGTGACCCACTGCCCTTCATTGTTGACGTCGCGCCAATCGATCTCGCTGAGATAGCGCGAGCCGATCGTCGGCCCCGAGAACAGATGGCAGGGCGCGGTATCCTTCAAGTTGGACGTCGAATAACGGCCACCCGCATTGGCCGATTTGAGCTGCGCGGCGATGCCCGACGACACCCTCTCGCCCGTATTGGCCTGTTCGATCTGCTGCTGGAGCGGAACAAGCTCGAACTGGCTGGCAGGGCGCCCGGCCGGGTTGGTGGCATAGGGCCCGTTCCAGGCGAAGGTCATCTCGCCGCCCGAGAACATCAGCGAATGATAGCGCTCCGAACTGGTCACCACCGGGATTGCGTCGGCGCCGATGCCGTTGGACTGCCCGAGGAGCAGATGATGGGTGATCGTCGCTGCGCTCGCAGCCGACATCAGCCAGCCCCGCAGTTTCAAGCGGGAACCGTCGCGAGGCACACCGAGCCCGAGCAGGCCGTCCGCGAAGGTAACGGCATAGGCAAGGTCGCTCTCGCCGGCCATTTCGAGTTCGCCGGGAACGACGAAGCGGCCGCTTACGGTGACGCCGAACTGCATCACGCCGTTGTTGTAGACCGAGGCGAAGACCAGATCCTCGCCGCCATAGCGGCCGCCGTCGACCGTGTACCAGAGCGGCATGGTTGCGAGCTTGGCCGAGACCTGGCCGACGCTGACTTCCAGCGCATCGATCTCTGAGCGCATCTGATAATTGCCGAGCGGCGACAGATATTGCCAGTTCCCGGTTCCGGGTGCCCCGACCTTGCGGTAGACGCCGTTCAGATTGGGATCGGGATCGTTCCACACCTCCGCACCGACATTCTCGGCCGGCGAGAGATCGGCGTAGAGCTCGGCTCGCGTGGCATAGGTGAGCTTGCCGGAGATCTGCCCGGCCTTGAGCGCCGACAATTCGGTACCCAGGGCGTCGGCGACGGCACGTCCCTCGGCCTTGTCAGGCTCGTTGACGCCGCTCGACGGAACGCCGGGCGTGCGGAAATCCCGCAGCCAGGCCTTCATGAGCTCCGGCGCGGTGAAGGCAGAATCGGCCATGGAAAACCTCATCAAAAAAACCGGCTCGAAGCCGGGTCGGGTCGATTTGAGTGTGGGGTGGGCGATCAGAAAATCGCGGGGACGCGGGCGCTCTCGACGCCGGAGCCATTGATGGCGGCAACCCAGAAATAGTGATCGGTGGTGGCGGACAGGCTCGCCGTCTCATAGGACCCGGCCTGCGACGCGGCGCCGTAGACCGTGGCCATGACAGTGGCAGATGCCGCGTTGTCGGCGGTGGCGTGATAGACCCTGACCGCGCGGAAATTGGCGCTGTTCGGGCCGGTCCAGCGAATGGTGTAGCCATTGGGCTGCGGACCGGTCTCGCCGGTCACGCCAGTCGGTTCGGCCGGTGCATCGGGATCGGCGGTGGCGAGGATGTTCTCGACCAGCACCCAATCCGATGGCGTACCGCCGGAACCGACCAGGCGCACGCGCACATCATAGAGCGCGCCATCCTGCAGCGGCGCGGCCTCCGCGCGAACAGCCCCACCCGAGACCGCGACGGGCGTCCACTCATCGGCATCGGCCAAGGATATCTCGACAGCGCCGCGTGCATTGCCGGCATTGGCAGGAACAGTCCACGTCACCAGGATCGTCGCCGCATAGGTGCCGGCCGTGATCTCGCGCCGGCCGCCCGTCACCACAACATTCTGGGGCGGCGGCAGGTCGGTCGAGTTCGGCTCGATCGGCACGGTTGGCGGCGTACCCTCCTCGGTCGCCGGATCGAAGTCATAGATCGAGCCGTCGAAGGAGAGCACCTCCATGGTCACGGTCATGGTGTTGTCGTCGAGTGACCATGACTGCACCTCGAAGGTGTCATCGATATCGAGATCGGCAACCTGCAGGCGGATGAAGCGCTCATCCTTGGCCTTCATGCCATAGAGGTTGGTTCGAACCGTGCCCTGCCAGCGGGGCGACTTGCGATGCCAGGCGATCTTGGCGATGCGACGGGCATGGTTATGGTTCTGGATCTCGTAACATTCCAGCGTCGCCGTCTTGGTCTGCCCGCTTGCCGAGATATCGGCCTCGTCGCGCCAGGGCTGCGCCGTGGCCTGGGCATAGCGGCCGAGCTCGTTCTCATATTGGATGACGATCTCGTTTGATTGCTGGAGCGGCCCTGAACTGTCCTTGAGTTCATAGGAAACCAGCACGCCATCGGGGATGGTGACGTCGGGCGCGCGCCAGACGCCGACGGAAAAGCCGATCTTGCCTGAGCCCTTGATGATCAACCGCCCATCGGTCGCCCGGATCAGGCGGGCGATAATATCCTGCGGATCGTCGGTCAGCGCATAGGAAAGCGCGCCGTGATAGCGGGCAACCGTGCCGCCGCTTGTCGTCGGCAGCACGCTGTCGCTGTCGGCAGCGGCCTGCTTGAAATCCTCATCGTCCATATAGGCGGCAGGGATCTGCAGCCCATCGCGATGGGTGAGGTAGTCGCGCATGATCAGCGCCAGATTGTTCGACCACTTCGTTTCCCCCGTTCGCGGATCGTAAATGATCGCCCATCGACCCGTCGCCCGCAGCACCGGAAACTTGTTGGGATAGGCGATGTTGACCACTTCCGGATCGACATTGCGGGCCACCAGTTCGACGGCGATGCAGCCCTTGCCCTGGTGCGCCGGGGTCCACAGGTCAGGATAGATCGACATGGTGCGGGGAAAGGCCGCCTGATCTTCCGTACCGAGCCTGTAAACGATCGTCATCAGCCCGGCGCCCCGGAAGCCGACGGGCGTTTCACCTTGGAGCGTGCAGACGCGATCGTCGATATCCCAGGCCTCGATAGCGTCGGCCGGTCCCTCGCCGAGATAGATGATCTGGATCAGGCCGTTATACCAGCTCTCGATCATCGCCAAAGTGCCGCCGATGCGGCGGCGGCCATAATGCTTCATGCGGGGCGGCACCGATTGCCGCACCACCGACTGCACGTCAGAAGGCTTCTTCGTCTTGGGCTGGTTGAGCAGCTGCAGGGCATAGGAAGCGCCGAGCGACAGGCCGAGGCCGATGACGGAGGAAACCACAGTGCCGATCGTGGTGAGCGCGCCGGTGGTCGTGACCAGGCCGGGCACGCCCATTGCCGCGATCAGGCCGACAATGGCTGCGGGCATTAGATGCTCCAGGCCGCCACAACGCGGCAATTCGAGATGATGCAGAGCCCGTCATGGGCCTTGACGGCCCAGCGGCGGGACGGTGTGCGGATGGCGCCCCACCAGCGGCTGTCGAGACGAATGACGGCGAAGTCCCCTGGCCTGTCGCCTGTCGAGCGTGCCGCCCCGGCCTCGGCCGCAATCCGGCGCATGAGGCGGGGCAGATGGCCGTGGGCGGCCAGCAGGGCGGCGCATCCGGCTTCGTCAACGTAAGCGCCGCGCAGCCAGGGCGCCGGGTCGGCGCCGTGGTTCAATTGCCACCAATCGGCGATGGCGAGGGAACAATCGCACTCTCCCCACCGGAAGGGCCGGCGGGCCAGGTTGTTCAGGAATGTCAGGAGCATGTCTGGCGCGTCGTTGCCTAGAAAGCCGGAAACCGGATGAGGTGAGACTCGATCCCCATGGTGCGCTCCGCGAACCGGTCGCCAGGGTGGCGGGTCTGCTGGTCGCGGTCGGTCAGGAAGGAATTGCGCGGCCGGCGCTTGCCGGCGAAGGGCGTCTCAGCCGAGATCGTCAACGTCCGCACCCACCCATCGCCCTGGCCCGCCGATTCGCGCGCCACGGTAAGCGACATCATCTGCGCCCAAGCGATGGCCCAGGGCTCGTCGAGCAAGCTCCAATCGTCATGAAAGAATTGCGCGAAGACGATCACCGGCCGGTAGAGATATTCGTCGGCTTCCGCCTTGGCCTTGGTGATGAAGTCGGGGTCGATGCCGGACACCGAGAGCCGCATTTCCGGCGCTGCCCCGTTGATGGCCTGTTCCAGCCCCTCGACCGAGCCCAGGCCGCCGAGGCCGTTCCAGTTGCGGCCATCCTTGGTCGTGAGGGGGCCGACGCCATTGTGCAGGCCGATCGGCTTCGACTTGAAATCGAACCACACCAGCGTGGCGCGCCGCACGGTAATGCCCCGCAGCTGGGCCTCGATCGCCTCAGAAAATTCCATCGAAGGCCTCCTCGAGCTCGATCGTTGGCGAGGCGCGGCGGTTCATGTCGAGCGATAGTTGCCCGGTGTCGGCCTTCGACAGCCGCATCACTGCCCGGGGCCGGGCGAATTCGACCTCGGCGCCAGCCTCGGCCGCAGCACGGGCGGGCGGCAGGAAACTGAAACTGGCACGCCCCTCCTGCACATCCGGCACCGAGGTGATGATGTGAAGATGGTTGTCGATCGAAAAATACATGCCGCGGCGCAGCTCGCCCGCCTGCAGGATGTTGACCTCGAGCCGCGTTGAACCGGCCGTGATCGGCGCAGCGATCTCAATAGCGATACCGCTCTGCTGGAAACCGGCTCCGTCATCGAAATAGGATTGGTCGGAAAACGGGATATGCCGCCGCGGCCAGCCAGGAGGGCGCGGCACTCGCCCGCACTCGCAAGGGCCGATCAGAACGCGGCCAAGACCACCCTCGAGCGCCGCCACCAGGGCACGGAGCTCCAGGATGCGATCGGACGTGTTCACAAGGATATCGCCAAGCGTCGCGATCCAATAGCCCGCCGATGGCGCGCCCTTCTGCGAGCGGCCGCTGAAGGTAGACGGTCCCTGCTGGATCATCGGCTTGAGAAACCACATCGGCGTGCGGGGCACCAGAATGGTAGGCCAGGTCTCGATCGCCATCACGCGGACCGCCACTGGTTGGCTTGGCTGTAGCGCAGACCCTTGTCATAGGCCGCGATACCCTGCCCGACGCCCCGGCGAACGATACGCTCGATCGTGGCATCGCCATTGGCGCCGGCAAGGTCGATCTTCAGATTGAGGTCGCCGGCCTTCACGGGGCGGGCGCTCTGCCTGGGAAGATCCGACATGCGCGGCTGCGATAGCGCCGCCATGCCGACCGGGCCGCCATTGGCGAAGCCCGGCAGGCCGCGCCGCATCGCATCGACGATGGCCGGGCCGCCGTGGCGCCTGACGTCTGCTTGCGACCAGACGACTTCGCCCTTATGCACCACGCCGGCGGGCGTCTTCCTGCCGCCCGGGCCGGTATAGCCGCCATCATCGAACGAATCGGCGGAAAGCAGGCCATTCGCACCGATGCTTACGCCGCCGCCGCCGAAGAGCCCGCCAAGCGCGCCGAAGAGGCCGCCGCCACCGCCGAACAGGCCGGCAAGCGGCCCCTGCCCCATCAGCGAGGCCTGCAGCATCATGCGCAGCAGCATCTTGAGCATATCCTGCAAGGCTTCCTTGGCGCTCTTCGAGCCGTCGAGGATGCCGGCCAGGGCATCCACGGACATGTCGCCGAGTTCCTGATAAAGGTTCTTCAGGCTCTCGACCTGCTTCTTGTGCTGGTCGCCGCTGACCGCCGTGCTGGCGTAACTGCGCGCCTCTTCCTCCAGCTTGCGCCGGAATTCATCCGTGATCGGGATGCCCTTGGCCTTGGCGTCGTTGAGCTGCTCGGCCATTTTGGCGTTATAGGCCACCTGGTAGGAATTCTGCGTCAAGGCCTCGCTGTTGCGCTGCAGATCCGCCGTGTCCTCCTTCGTCTTGTCGAGGATTTCCTGGCCGGCCTTCTGCTTCTTGGCCGTATCCTCGGCGGCGGCCATGGTGGCATAGGTCTTTGCCTCATCCTCCAGCTTGCGCCGCAGTTCGTCCGTGATCGGGATTTCCTTGGCCTTGGCATCCTTGAGCTGCTCGGCCATCTTCGCATTATAGGCCTTCTGATAGGCATTTTGCGTCAGGGCCTCGGTATTGCGCTTGATCTCCGCAGTGTCTTCCTTCGTCTTGTCGAGGATGTCATTGGTCGATTTTTGTGTCTTCTCTTCCGGCGTCAGGTCACCGGCGGCGATGCGCCCGGCATTCATCTTGCGGGAGGCCCAGGCGATGACCTCATCGACCGTCTTGCCTTGCAGGATGCTCTTGTTGGCATTGACCTGGTCGGCCCCGATCACCCGGTTGACCGGCGTACCCTTGTCGGCGAGCAGCACGGCCCTGGCGCCGGCGCTACCAAGAAAATGCGCGAGATAGCGGGTCGTGTCGTTGATGGCGATGCCGAACTGCTTGAGATAATCCTCGTTTTCGATGGTGAGCTTTTCGGCGGCCTGCTTCGACAGGCTGGGGTCGTACCGCATTTTCAGGACGTCGGGCCGCGACATGCCCGCGATCTGGTCGGCAAAATACTTCTTCATGATCCGCATCCACGTGCCCTCCGTGAACTGGGCAATGCCCGCGGCCGTGGAAGTCTCTGCCTGGGCGTTCGCCCTGCCACCGCTTTCGACATGGTACATGCGGTTCAGATAATCCGAGCGGGTGCCGGAGGTGCCCTCATCGGCCAGGCGCCGCGCTTCCTGGGCATTGTATTGCCGGGTCGCCTCGGCGGTCGCATAGCTCTGCATTGCCGTCTCGGAGAGCTTGCTGCCCGCCTTCTTCAGGGCCTCGACCAGTTTGTCGGCCGCGGCAGCGATCTTCTTGTCGCGATCGCTCATATCGATGCCCGCCGCGCGGTCGGCCTTGTCGATCACGGCCTTGTCGGCGGCGCTAGGCACCGTAGAGTCCTGCTCGCGCTTCTGGGCAGCGGCCTCCTTGGCATCCTGCGTGATCTTCTCCTGCACCTTCGCAGCCTGCTCCATGGTGGCAAGGATGGGCTTCCACATATCCAACTGGCGCTGCAGGAACCGGATTTCGTCATCGTCGCCGCCCCGCGCCTGGCGATTCTTGAGCTTCAATTCGAGGCTGTCGACCATGCCCTGCGCCTTCTGCAGGTCATCGACCAAGGTCGGGCTGAAACTCTTGCGTGACCAGGCGTCATAGGCGTTCGCCGCGTCGTTGATGGCCCTGGCGACGCCGGTCATGGCATTGGAGAGGCCAGACGCCACGCCCGTGCCTTGACCCATCGTGGCCAGAGCATGGGTGATGCTGGTGTCGAGATCGGTCCATGCCTGGGACAGCGAGGGAACGGCATCCCTCGCCATGTCGTCGATCGCCGGCTTGGCGGCGACGAGCGCCTTGAAAACCCGCTGCGAGGTCAACCCGCCTTCGGCCGCGAAACTGCGCAACTGGTCGGTCGCAATGCCGAACTCGGCGGCAATGGCCTTGATCAGCGGCGAGGAGGTGCCGAGGCTCTCGATCAGGGAGTTGAATTCGTCGCCGCGCAACACGCCGCTGCCGAGAGCCTGGCCGAGCTGCACGATGGCCCCTTCGGCCTGCTGGCCGCTGACCCCCGCCAGGCTCAAGGCCTTGGCGACGGCTTCCGTCGCGTCCGCCGCTTGCTGGTTGGAGCCCCCGAACGCCTTGGCGGCGTTGATCATCTTGGCGTAGAGATCGGCCGTCGCCGCCAGGCTGGCATGGGAGCGCAGGGCCATCTCGGCGACGCGGCTCTGTTCCTCGGCGAGATCCTTGGAGGCGACGCCCGCCGTCTTCAAGCGGTTGCCGACCTGGTTCCAGCTGTCGCCAGCAGAAATCACTTTTTCCGCCATCACGGCCGCTGCGGCACCCGCCGCCGCGATCGCTCCGCCTGCAACCAAGGCGCCACGGCTGATGCCGCCCAGGCTCGAGGCCATGCCGCTGAACGATCGCTCCATGCCGGACGTCTTGAAGCCTTCCGCCAGCGCCTTGTTACCGCGCGCCATATTGGAATCGATTTTCGACGAAAGCTGGCTGAAACGCTGCTCCATGGCGCGCGTCTTGCGGTCGGTGTCCGCCGCAGACTTGGCCAGGGCGTTTTCGTATTTCTTTGTGCTGGCCTCAAGGGTAACGATGAGGCGTTCAACATCCGTTGCCATTAGGGAAGTTCCATGTCTCGATTAGTCACGGCCTTGATTGCGGGCATGCTCGTCACGGCTTCACAGAACGCGAGCGCGGAGAAGATCGGAAATTGGGAAACAATGTTTGCCCAAGGCATCTATGAAGTTACGAACACCAATAAAAATGGTGATCAACTTATAATAAGCTGCGGTCATGTCTCACCGGGGGATCAAAACGCGCACATAATTGTTGTTTACAAGAACTTAGAACCATCAGGTTACGGAATTTCTTATACCGTCGACGGTGAAATCTTTCTGGCAATACGTTTAGGCGATAATGATTTCGTAGTTTCTGAGCCCGAATTCGCAGATAGGCTCAAGAAGCTGCAGAAAGCTATAATGAAAGGCCGGACACTCACCGCGACCGTTGAAGGATACCCGGCCGTTACCTTTGACCTGCAGGGAGCTAAGCGAGCTTTAGGTGATGTTTGCGAGCCCCAGGTTCCAGTCGATATTGCGAAGGAAGAGACGCCGCCTTCGTCGCCAAAGAACGCTGCCGACTTGGAAATCAAAAGGAAGATAACCTCCCTATGCCGCGAACGCTGGACGAATGAGAAAGGCGAAACTGACTGGGTGATGTTGAACCATTGTACCCAAGCCCAGACCAAGGCCTATAACGATACTCATCCATCGCAAGAATAGCGACAAGTGACCGCAATCTAAGCCGGATCAAATACCTAAATCATGCTGGCAGCGGCCTCGAAGTCATCCTCCGTCATGGTCGAAACGCCCTGCTCGCCGGTCTTCGCCGCAACGAAGGCTGACCAAGCGCAATTATATTGCCACAGGCTCATGGCCCCGACCTCGGCCGGGGTGAAGCCCATTACGGCGCCGGCTCCGTAGAATTCGGAGAAGCGGAGCTTTCCGTTTCGTCGGGGCGCGGCCTCCGCTTGCGTGCCCGACGTGATTTTTTTGGCTGATCATCCTCAACGCCCCAAAGGGCCGCCGCGAGGATGGCCCGGGCCGGCATCAGGCTTTCCATTAGCGGCCGGGCATCGACATAGCGCCGCACCAGGCCGAGCGCCTTGACGGGCTCGCATCCGCCACCGATCAGGCCGAGGCGGATGGTCTCCCGAAGATCGCCGGCCCGCCAGCTTCCATTATTCAGGCGCTCGAACAGGGCGAGAGGGCCGCAATCGGCCCTCTCTTGCAGCTCCTCGATCTGGCCGAGCCGAAGGGCAAACGGATAGGTTCCGTCCGCCCAATCGAAGGACACTTCGCAATCCATGGATCACCCGCGATCAGGCGGCGATCAGGATGTCGGACGGTACCAGCTCGCCGGTTCCTTCCAGATCGACGGTGACCTGGAACTTCTCGCCGCGCTGCGCCTGGATCTGCACCTTGATATGAGCCTGGCCGGCGAAGCGAAGATCCGGCGTGGCAACATCGGCGCCGCCGCCCTTGATCTCGAAGTGGATATTCACCGGGGCCGAGGAGAAGGTCGCCTTGCGATAGAGCGGCCAGCTTTCCTTGGCCAGAACGCCCTGGAACTGCATGGTCCACGACATGGTGGTGACGTCTTTCTCCGACCACACCGCAGCGTCCGGATCGTCGCAATCGGGCACCGTCGTGTCGTTGGTGGCCTTGTCGATGGTGACATTGGCCTGGTTGAACCCGCAAGGCGCGACGAAGACTTCGGGTGTGGCGCCGTCACCGATCAGCAGGCGGCCCTTGCCATAGGAAAACGTAGTCGGACGAGCCATGACGGCCTCCTTTAAAAAGCCGGCCCGGCCGGCGTTGCGAAATGGATGAGATCAGTGCGCGTCGATCAGGGCGCGGAAGGTGATCACGGCGTGGCTGGTGACGCCGTCGGGATCGTCCATCACAGTGGTGCTGCGATGCTCGATCAGATGGAAATGCCAGTTTGCGCCGAGGTCGAGTTCGGCCTCATGCAGGCTGGAGCGGACCTCGCTTGCGATCCGCTTCGCCTCGACCCGGCCGACGGCACGCGACCAGACATGCAGGGTGAGGAAGACCTCGACACCGTCGACGCAATCGGCGCTGTCGTCGACCGTCTGGCTTTCGCCCAGGCCGATATAGGGGAACACCACGGCCTGCGGCGGCCGGTCATAGACCCGGCCGGAAACCGAGGGGCAATCGGCCTGGAGACGGGGATAGATCGCGCCCTGTAGGGCGAGGGAAGGATCAGCCATTCGACCCCTCCTTTATGGCCTTGGACGCGGCGCGGGAGACGCGGGATTTCGCCCGCTTCCGGAGCGCTCGATAGGCGGGATAGAAGAAGGGTTGAGCCGGCGTGCCCGGGTTTTCCGCTCCCTCGAACATCCCGCCCGCCGGATGAGGGGCGGTGCCGAACTCGACGAATGCCGCGTAATACGCATCCTTGTCGCCCGCATAGATTACCGCCGTGAGATCGGGATCGCCGCCCTGCCCGCCCCCGACGCCCCGCACATTGGCGTTGTCGGGCACATGGCCGCCAAAGCTGTAGCCGATACTATTGGCAAGGGCTCCCGTCCGCTTCGGCGCCAGGCGCTTCTGCAGCGCGACGATCTCCTCAGCGCTCTGCTCCAGGGCCTTGCGCATCGCCGCGCGGGGCTTGCCCTGGATCTTGGCCAGCTTCTTCAGCAGCCTGTCGCGGTTTTGCATGGCCATCGGCGAGAACTCCGGCCGCGCGAGCGGCGTCAGCATGGGCGCGAGGGATGAGAAGGGAGTGGCCGGCCTTGTAGGCGACGCAGACGCGCTGAGACGGCCGATAGTCGAAATCGGCGAGGAAGACGACGCGCGGCATCAGACCGCCACTCCCATTTCGAGATCGAACTCGATCTCGGCGTTGTCGGTGCGCGGCCGCGCCGCGCGGATCTGCGCGACCTGGCCCTTGTAGGGACCGGCGACGAACACCGCCCGATCGGCTTCCGTGACCGCCGTCGTCAGGCTGTCGCGCAGCACGGTGATTACGGCCCGCTGGCTGGCCTGGGGCCGCCCGGCCTCGACCGGCTCCGCCCCGAACCGCGGCGGCAGCAACAGCCCGCACCAGCGCGAGCCGAGGTCGAGCGGATCTTCCCAGCCCTGCGTGACGTTGCCGTACCCATCGTCATGCGCCACTTGGCGCTCGAAACGGATGCGGTGATTTCTCTTGCCGGCGCCGAGCATCAGACCGTCCAGACCCGATAGGGAGAAAGGAGATTCGAGACGGCGAACGGCAGCTCGGCCTGGTCGCTCTTGCCGACGGCCTCACGCGCGGCATACCACTGCCCGACGAGGAGCATCACGGCCTGCCGGATCGGTGCCGGGATCTCCGAATAGCCCGCCGTGAAGCGGACGCGCACAGTTTCCGGACCGTCGAGCGTGACCGGCCAGGACTTGCCCGGCGCCGGCCGGAGTTCGGTATCGGCGAAGCGGTAATCAGCCGGCGCGAGCGTCTGCTCATTGCCGGCCTGGTCGAGATAGATCACCGCCGTGACGGCCGCGACCGGGCGCAGCGGCAGGGACAGCCACGGCACCCGGTAGCCGCCGAGACGCTGGCAGAAGCCGGCGAAGCGGGCCTCGAAACCCTGCCCGCGCACGGCGCGGCCGAGCCAGCCCTCAGGCGCATCGATCCAGACGAATGCCGCCTCGATCAGCCCGCCGATATAGGCGTCATCCTCGGTATGCTCGACGCGAAGATGCCTCTTCGCCTCGTCAACCGTGATGCCCGGCTCCGTTGCCGGCGTCACGACGGAAAGCCGCATGATCAGGCTCCGGCCTTCTTGTTCTTCGGAGCGGAAGGCTCGGCCTTGTTATCGGGATCAGTCTCGGCCTTGTTCAGGCCTTCACCTTCCTGCTTGCCTCCGCCCTCGCCACCGTCTCCGCCGTCGCCCGCCCCGCCGGCCTCCGTCTCGATGACCTCCTCGAGGCAGTTGAGCCGAACCAGATGGGCAGCATCCAACTTCGAAAGCTCACGGATAGCGCCAATGGCGAAGCTTTCCGAACCGGCATCCAAAGGCCGGAGGACTTTGTATTTCGGCATTTGTCGTCTCCTATGAAAACGGCGGGCACCATTGCCCGCCGCTCAAGTTCAAACCGGCAGAGCCGGCCTTGACCTGCCGATCAGGGACCGGCAGGCGGCTGGACGTTGCCGTAGATGAAGGCTTCGGGACGATAGACGGCCAGCGCGAGGCGCTCCTCGGCAAGGATTGTCACCTTGTTCCGGGTGAAGTCATCGTTCTGGAAGCCGACTTCGATCCGGCTCGTCCACTGATCGAACACCTGCGCACCGAGCTGGAACGCGCCCGTCAGGAATTTGCCAACGGTCATGGCCGGCGTGTCGACCACAGGCAGTCCCCACAAGGTCGGCGCCAGGGTGCCCTGAGGATTGCCGATGATGTAGCGTCCTTCGCTATCCTTGAGGGTTTCGATGCTGGCCCAGTCGATGGGGTTGAGCACATGGGCAGTGGCCGGATACTCAGCCAGCACGGCCTGCAACTGAGCGATGCGCAGCGTATCGATACCGGTCACCGGAGCGGGAGCGGTGTACCCCGCGGGAACCGCGAAAGGGGTCGCCTGCGGGATGAGGCCAAGCAGGTTCTCTCCGGTGCCGTCACCGTTGAGCAGTTGGCCCTCCTCCTTGAGAGCGAGGCCATAGAGCAGCCGACCGTCGATCATGGAGCGGATCTGCGGAAAGTCCGACAGGATCTGGCGAGAGGCACGGAACCAGTGCGCAATGACCTTGGTCGAAACTTCCTTGTCGGTGAGCTTGATATCCGATTGAGGCTTTGCGGCCCCCTCGGCAACAGGCGCCGCATTGTTGTTGAAGCCCGTCTCCTGCACATACTGAATCAGAGGGCTATCCGTATTGCCGGGCGTCAGGAGGCTCCGAATGGTCAGCCGTCGTTGCGGCAGCTGCAGAACACCCGGCCGGCGGTTCGGCACGATACCAGCACCAGCGGAGCCGGCAGCATCCGTCGTCGCCGTCGTAATGTCGGCCTTCACCGACATGCTCGCGGCGCCGCCGCTTCTCGGCGCATCGGCGAGGGCCTTCAACTCGGCCGTCTCGACAAATTTCTGACCGAACGATTTCGCCTCCTCCTGGCCGCCAGCGGCCGAGCGGGCAAGCTTCTGCTCAATCTCGGCGACCTGCTCGGTGAGACCGTTCATTTTGGTGAGGGCTTCGTCCGCCTTCTCCTTGAGCGAGGTCGCCAAGGTCTCACCGGACTTCGATTTGCCAAGGGCTTCTTCGGCGATGGCCTTGACAGCGTCGATCGCCTTCTTGTGATCGGCCTTGATCTCGGCGGCCAAGTCCGCGACCGATTTGTTGCCAATGTCGGGCGCCTCGAAGCAGATGCGCGGGCCGAAGCCAGACGCCAAGCGGGCAACACCACCGGCGGCCAGCATCACGGCCGCAGACGACGTAAAAAAGTGCCTGTTCATTTGAGTTTCCTTTTCGGGAAGAAGCTAGCCGCGCAAGGCGTTCAAGAACGCGGCCATATCGTTCGCCTTCTCGCCCTCGGACTCTCTCCGAATGGCCTTGGCGTAGCCGACAGAGGCGATCTGCACGGCTGCGCTTTTCGGGAACCCTGCCTCTCGCAGGATTTCCTCGAATTCCTTGACGGGCATGGGGTCGCCATCGCGAAAGCGACGGGCGATCTCCTCCATGCGCTCGGATTTGACGCTCTCGATGCGAGCTCGGCGATTGGCCGGGAACGACACCGGAGAGATCTCGTAGAGATCGAGTTTCTTGAGGAGGCGCACATTGCCCTCCTGATCGGTATCCTGCTCTCGA
The DNA here is from genome assembly GCF_047605565.1 of Labrys sp. (in: a-proteobacteria). Taxonomy (NCBI): domain Bacteria; kingdom Pseudomonadati; phylum Pseudomonadota; class Alphaproteobacteria; order Hyphomicrobiales; family Xanthobacteraceae; genus Labrys; species Labrys sp. (in: a-proteobacteria). The sequence continues at coordinate 207,246 of NZ_JASGFM010000005.1, read as the reverse complement.
TATCCGATCGACAGACCGCCGATCGCCTTCGCCTTCATCAGGGCGTGAACCTCGCGGGACTTCTGCACCTCGAGGATCAACCGGCCCTTGCCCCACAATCCCTTGGCGTCTTCCGCGAGATCTTCCCAGACGCCGATCGGTGCATCGGAATTGTGCTGCCAGAGCATCAGGACGCTTGAGCCCTCGCGCTTGTGACGCGCCAGGCTATCGATGAAGGCGCCAGGAAGAACCTTTTCGCCATAGCTGTCGACGTTTCCGAAGATCGAACCGTAGCCCTCGAAGGTGCCATCGTCGCCGAGATCCTTGACCTGCAGGGCGAAATCCTTGGTCTTCATGGATTATCCTCCAGCGGCGGGCCGCCGTTGTGGCCGATGCCGGCCTGGGTGATGGGGACGTTCTGCATTTGCATGCGGGGGACATCACCGCCCGGAACGGGCGGGAGACCCTCGAGCGCGCGAACCTCGTTGATCGTCATCGCGCCGATCGCTGTCATCTGCTGATAGAAGCGGGCTCGACCCGCGCTATCACCCCGCAATAGCCCTTCGATGTTGAACTCGATCGAGATTCCATTGGCGCGATCGGATGCCGACAGAAGCCGTTTTTCCAGGGCCGCCTCGATCCTCTTCAAGCGGCGGCGAAGCGTGAATTTGACGAAGCCGAGCACCTGCTGTTCCAGCCCAGTCCCCCAGCTGGTCGTCTTTTCCGTGTGGCCGACCATGAAAGGGGGCACGCCGAACCAACGGCAGACATCCTCAACGCTGAAGCCGCGCGACTGCAGCATCTGCGCGTCTTCCGGATTGATGGTGAGCTGCGCCCACTTCGATCCGCCCTCGAGCACGAAGGGACGCCCGGCATTGACGGCACCGGCAAATTTCTCCGCGAGCCCTTCCTCGATGACGTCCCGCTGTTCCTTTGTGAGGAATTTCTCGAAGGTGAGCGTCCCCGAAGGGCGGAGCCCATTACGGAAGGTCGATCCGGCCGCACGATCGATCGCTATCGCTAGCCCAAAGGAGTGGCGGGCATGGGTAATGGTGGAGTAGCCGCCAAGAGCCGAGCCACCGAAGCCACGGATATGAAGAATATCCTGTTCGCCGGAGACGTGGACCTTGCCGTTCAGTGACCAAGTATATTCCAGGTTGCCGGTGAGAAGGCGCCGCACACTGACATCATCTGGATGGATCGGCATCAGAGACGTGACCCGACTGCCAATACGGTCAATCTGGGCGTAGGCATTTCCGCGCAACTCCAGGCTCGCGCTCACATACTCCCAAAAGTCGAGCGCGGTTTGATCGGCATTCGGGCTCGAGTGGAGCAGGCGATAGAGAGGATGATCCTCGGCGATGACTTTCCCGCCGGCGCCACCGGCTCGATAGACATTGAGTGGCAACGAACCGATTGTGCCAGCCAATAGGTTGACGCAAGCCCAGACAGCGGACAAGCCGAGCACGGTATCGCCATTGACCGCCTCACCCGAATAGGCCTGCAATCCACTCCAGCCTTTGGACCAGGCCGACCGCATCGACATGAAATTGCCCGCCTTGTGGCGCAGCCATTTATACAGCTTCACGGCTTTTCCTCAGGCTGTCGACATAGCTGTCGATGTTGCCGCTTGCGGCCTCGGGATTGCGGGCCATCAGCGTGAAGGCGTTGAAAGCGGCGACCAGGGGATCGATTTTTGCCCAGCCTGCCGCCTGCTTCGTGATCACCACGGAACTGCCCTTGAGTTCCGCCTTCGCGTTGCTCACGCACCAACTCGCTAGGGCCTGGCCGCCGTGTTTGAGCGTGCCGTCCTTCAGCTTCCGCTCCATGCCCTTGATCGCCGCCATGAGCTTGAAGCCCTGCGAGACGGCAGTTACTGGCCCACCGCGCTCTGACGTGAAGATCTGACGCTGCGCCAGCTCGTCGACCATCGCCGAAACACCGAACGGATCGAAGCCGACGCCATGCTCCTCCGGCAGAAGACCGGCCTGGAACAGCTTTTCGATGACGTCGGCGACCTCTTCGATATCCTGCGTCGGCTCCTTGCATCGCGTCAGGGAACCTTCCGCAATGAACTCCTCAAGCTTGGGGACGATCTCCTTGCGCTCCTCGAAGACATCGTCATGAGCCCACGCCCGGAACCAGATCAGCCATTTCTGCGTACCTCGCTCCCGGCCGATCACCGCGAGGCCGAGCAGATCGTCCAGGCCGCCGCCGTCTACCCCTGCCGTGACGACTTCGCAGCGTGCGATGATCGTCTCCAGCGTTACGGGCTTGATGTCGGCGGCGCCGAGCCAGTAATGCGCTCCGCGCCAACTGGTACCCGTGATCGCAATGCCGATCTGGACGTTGAGGTGTTGCGAGGCCCAGATCGAATAGGCCTCGATGCCCTTGGCCTTGGCCTCACGGAATTTCGGCAGGAGACGGTCGATCGTGATGGAACGACCGAGATTCGGCAGTACCAGCGGCCAGAGCTTCGGATCCTCCCAGGGCTTCAACTCGCCGGGTTTGACATCGGCCGCCTGGATCTCGATCGGGAACTCATAAAGCATCGGCAGCGTCTCGCCATCGACAAGCTCTCCGTCCCGCACCTGCCTGGCGTGCTCCAGCTCGGCGGCAAACACTCCCGTGGGAGGGTCGTCGCTCTGCGTGGTGATGATGATGACGAACCCCTCCGGATTGGCGAGGATGCCGCCATCGATCTGGGCCATGACCTTCTGTGCATAGTGGAACTTGCCGAGCTCATGCAGCTCGTCCACCAGCACGCCGACCGGCTTCTGTCCGGTCATCACGCGATTGTCGAAGGATTTGATCTGGAGTGTCGCGCCCGTCTTACGATCCTCGATCGTCTTCAAGTGATCCCGAGTGTGGAACCGCTTCTTCAACCAGGGATCGGCCCCGACCATGCCATCAGCCTGGTCATAGGCAAGGCCGGCAGTGTCTTGTGTCGGGCCGACGAGGAGGAATTCCGCATTTGGGCGACGGTTGCGCAGGAGCGCCGTCAACATAATGGCGGCCGAGTTCGTCGTCTTCGAATTCTTCTTCGGGACGAGTTGAACGAAACGCCGCACCTTGCGGTTGACGATGACCTTGCGGTCTTCGCTCATATCGACGAGGCCGAAGATCGCACTGACAAAGGCCTTTGCCCACGGGCCAGCGGCATCACGAAGGAGCGGTTTCCCGGGAACATCGGGCAGGCGCAGCTTCTCGAAGACGGCAACGGCCGCCCTCGCCTCTTCAGCGTCGAGCGGCAGATTGTCGGGCAGCGGAGGCCGCCCAGCCTGGAGCTTCGCGAACCAGTCGCGGCACGAAAGGTCGACCATCGTCAGTGCGTCTGAGACGGAATGACCGCTTCCCAATCATCGGGCGGATTGTTGGCTTCCTGGCGGAGTTGCTCCTTCTTGCCGGCCCGCTCCTGTTCCCGATCTACCTTGTCCTCGAAGATCGGCCCGATCGAAGCATCGTGCCGGCGGAAGAATTCCTTCATGGCCGCGACGTTGCCTTCCCGCCCCTGGTTCCAATAGGTCAGCAGACCGATCGCCTCGACGCGATCACGGGCGACATCACGGGAACGCAGCAAAGAAAAATAATGCTTCTTCAGCGTGGGAACCGTGATGCCCATCGCTCCAGCGATGCGAGCATCAGGCCAACCCTGCGCCAATAAGAGCATGATTTTGTTAGAGTTTTCCTTGGTCGGCACATGTTGCGGGCGACCCCTCTTGCCGTGATTGGGCGGAATGGGGTCGCCAAGCAGGTCAAAGGCCGGCTCAAAATCTGCCATGACGAAAAAAACCCGCGAATGAGAGGGACGGCGGTAGGGGCTTGGCGGCCTTCCAGACTTTCGATACCCCCCCTGCCGTTGCGTCAGGGGGTCGGGGCCGGCTCGGCCGGCGCCTCGCCGACTTCGACCGCGACGGGAGGGTGCGCCTCGCCGAGGATGCGGAGGTGGACGGGCGCGCCTGCATTGAGGCGGGCAAGTTCATCGGCTGTTGGGAACCAGGCCGACACCATGGCAGGTGTGCCCTCGCCATTGACCGTGCAGTTCACCATCTCGTCGCGCAGCGGCAAGCCGATGTAGCCCTGCGCTTTGCCGATGATGCGGGTCGCGCCCTCTACCATGCCAACCAGCATCAGATCTGGCCTTCGGCAATCAGACGGTCGATCGTTGCGACCTCAGGCTCCTCAGTGACGAGCCGCACGCCGCCGCCATATAGGACGATGGTTACAGATGCAGGATCGCGACCTTCGCCCTCAAGCTTAATGTTAGTAACACAGGGCAGCATCTTGCCATCAAAGTAGACCCGCATCCTGCCCATCTGGCTCAGGCGCACCTCAAAGCGCGCGTTCTCTGGTGTCGGTATCGCCATGACTACACCTGCCCTCTTGCTCTGGCCTTGCGTGCGGCTGCCGTCTTGGCCTGATGACAGGCGAAGCACAGAAGCCGTACGTTGTTGCGATCGAGATCGGCGCCGCCATCGCGACGCTCGTGGATATGGTCGCCGATGATCCGATGGCTGGAGCGGCAGACCTGGCCGCCTGGCAGCACGGCCTCGCAGTATGGGCCGCGTTCTCGCTTGATCGAGGCGACCAGGTCGCGCCACTCCTTCGTCAGGTAGAACCTGTCGGCGATCTTGGGTGGCGTGGAGAGGAGAGGAGGCGGCGAGCGAAGCGAAGGCTTCATGGCTGTAAGCTTGGCCATTGGGTTCCTGGCGTCAGGGAGCCAATCGAACGGTTCATGCAGACAGGGCTTGATACCTGCTCCACCAATTTCGCGGAGAGCCTCTCTTGACCGTAGCACAGGCTACCTAAGCCGGGAGGTTCCATTGATGCTTGCTCGCACGTCCTTCCGTGCCGCTGCATGCGCCGATCAGCTGCCAGCCCTCAATTCGAGGACCTCGCGGGCAATGCCCTGAAAGCAGCTGTTATCTTCAGATATGAAAAAGCCCGGCAGCTTGCGCTCCGGGCATAAACCTACATTGGGGTAGAAACGGATTGTCCGCTACCTGGGATCGCTTGTCACTGGCAGCATACGCCCATCCAGCGCGATTCATCCTGATACGATGGCTAACTCACCATCTTGATCTTGTCAACGGGCACCCGCACATAGTGCTCGCGTCCGAACAGGTTGACCGCAGTTTTCACCTTGCCGCCAACCTTGACGGGCTCCTCTGTCGGAACCGTTGTGCCCCGCAGCACGCCGACGAGGATGACATCGCGAGAGACCTTGAAGGCCGATCCGTGGTCGAACAGACCCATATCGCAGGCCGCCATAAGATCCTCGACCTTGTCGTGCGGGATGACAGCCGGCACGTAGTTGGTGCAGAGGATCGCTTCGACGCCGTCGACCTGGCGGATATCCCAGCAGGAGAGCGATCCGGTAACGCCGACGAAGACATAGCGCGGAAACAGGAACCGGCTGACCTCGACGTGTTCCGTCTTGATCGTGCGACCGGTCGAGGTCATGACCTTGCGGCGCATCAGTTTGTGAACCTTATGCCTTGGCCGGAAGATGGAGAAGCCCTTGGCGGCGAGCTGATCCTCTGCCCGGCTTCGCTTGAGCTTGCCATCCTCCTCGCAGCCCGGCACCAGGGCGGCACCGCGCAGGCTGAGATAGACCACGTGCCAGCGGAGAACTCGCGCGCTTTCGCCCTGCATTGCCCGTCCTTCGGGATTGAGGAATTGATCGAGGTTTGGCGAGGGAAGGCGCATGGTCAGGCCGCCTCCCCGTCTCGCTTGGGCGGATAGAGCGTCGTGCCGAAATACCAGCCGAGGCAGCCATATTCCCGCGAATGCAGGGTCGGCAGCGTGCGAGGATCCTTGCCCAAGTGCTTGGCCCAAAGGACCCAGACCTCGCTGTCGCGGCGCACAAAGACCCGGCCGCCCGTCCGCTCACTCGGCCGCATCGTCGCCTGCCGGGCAACCGCCTCCCAGCGCCGTTCCGTCAGGTAGATCGCGATGCTCGGCCGCTTGCGCCGTTCGGCATCGATCGCCGCGAAGAAGGCTGGCGCATGCTTCACCGCCTGCTCGATCTCATCGGCAGACAAGGCCCCAAGCGCCAGGCGTCCCCGCTGCAGGCTCTCCGTCGGACCAGGGTTCGCGATCTTCACAATCTTTTGGAAAATCGTTTCGAGTGCGCGCGCTTCTTCTTCTTCCTTCCCTGATGGATCAAATTGACGGTTCAGTGATAACGGGGGGCTCACGGTGAGCCCCCTATGGGGTTCACACAGAGCCCCATCAGGCTCAGCCTGAGCCCCATGATGGGGTTCACTGTGAACCCCATCCGTTGCGTCAACCTCACCCTCGAAGATGCCGATTTCATCAAGCGGCACACCATGGAGCATGCGGCCGCTGGTCCCCGCCTCCGGCTCCGGCGGCCCCATCCAGGCGATATCCAGCGCATAGATATTGGACTTCTGGCGCTTGCCCTCGCCGGCCCGCTCGTGCTTCGTCATGGCGCCGAGTTTGACGAGATCGGCAAGCCGACGCTTCACCGTGGCCTCGGACAGCCCGGTATCGGCGCAGATCGTCGAGACGGAAGGCCAGCACAGGCCGGCCGCGTCGGCGAAGTTCGACAGGCTGATCAGCACCATCTTGGCAGCCGTATCGATGCCGCGCACCCTGCGCAGCGCCCAGGTGACATGTTCGATACCCACGCGTCACCCGTTCATTTCGCGATAGATGGCATCGATCCAAGCGGACAGATCGGCCTGCCGGCCGAGCTCCACCCTCAGGCGATCGATGATCGATTGAGCCTCCCTGACATGGTGCAGGGCCGTAGTATGATCCCGGCCGCACAGACGAGCGATCTCCGGTAGCGAGCGCAAGGTCAGCTCGCGGGCAATCGCGTAATAGGCGCGCCGGGGGAAAACGAACGCACTGGTCCGTCGCTTCGACACAAGATCATCGATCTCGATGCTCCAGCGCCGGGACACGCATGCGAGGATCTCGCGCAGTTGAGGCCGAGGCCGCGAAACCTCCTCGGCCTCGACGATCGACTGCGCCTCGGGCTTGATCTGATCGCCGCGCTGCGCACGTAAGCGCCGATCTGCCGCCCGTTCGCGCTGAGCGAAACCCTTCTCACGTCCACTCAGCCGATAGGCCCGAGCATTGAGCTCTTCCTCGCGCTTGGCGAGCTTCAAGGCCATCGCGGCCTGACTGACCTCGATCTGGGCGACCGCCATTTCCCGGCGGGCGATTGCACGCTCGCGCCTTTCCAAAGCGGCTTGAACAGCCTTCGGCACCGAGCCGCCGAACATGAGGCGCTCACGAACGGAGCGATAGTTGGTGATTTTGATCTCAGATGGATCGATGGCGAGCGCAGTCATTCTGCCGGCTCCGAAGTGAAAGGTTGCGAGGGAGAAGCAGACTTGTCTGGCCTGATCGCACGGCAAAGATGGCCGGCATAAACGCCGACGGCCTTCCAATAGACGGCCATTGGCCCCTTGTTCTGGCGCCAACTCTTGTTGGCCCTAGCGCGAGCGTCGAGGGACAGCTCGCGCAGCAGGCGAGCGATTACAACGCGCTGCTCTGGCGGTAGGGATGTGAGATCTTCAGCGCTTGGCAGCGCTAGGACCGGATTGCGCACATCGCTGCGCAGGCTGCGAGAGGTGGGCATCAATCACCCTCCCCGCAGCCAGGGCCGATCTCACTACCGTTGCCGGTCTTCCGGAACGCGGTGAAATCCTTCCAATGGCGCCAGCCGTTCGGGCAGTGAAAGCCCCACTTCCGGACGATCGGGCCGGTGAGGAACAGCGTCCAGCACGGGCCGGCATGAAGCTCGATGCGATGCGCCGAGCTGGCGCCCCGGAACTTGAACTGACCGGATTTGCGCACCGTCCGGACGTTCACACCGCCATCGGCGATTGTGTGCTCGGTATATTCGCCCCGAAGTAGGATCGAGAGATTCCACCAGGGATGATCGTGCAAGGCCCGGTCATCGTCGCTCCGCAGAAAATGATGCAGGTAGACGTTGAACCAGCGATTGCGCGGGATCACCCACCATCGGCGCATATAGGGATTGTCCTTGCCGCCGATGGTGACATCTGGCGGCCGTCGATCGGCAATGGAGAGGAGGAAACGCTTCAGCATGGCGCGCCCTCCTCGATTTCGTCACAGAGGAAGGTGCTATGACACGCCGGGCAGATAACGTCGGCGTCATCCCAATAGGCATGCTCAGTGCATTGCTCGGATGAGCCTCGCCACCCGCAATGTTCGCACTGCGTCAGGAAATAGCCATCCCGAGCCGGGATCGGTGCCGGTTCCTTCACGGCCCAGGCATGATCCAAAGCCGAGTAGGAAGGGACGCGCTGCACCCGGCCCTCGCGCTCCAGCTGCTTGAGCTTGGAACGGACCTGACGGGTCGTGAGGGAACGATCGGAACCAGCGAGGACGTTACGGAGAACATAGGTCGCCGTACCGGAAGGATGTGCCCGCAAGACTTTGAAAAGTGGGAGCTCTTTGCGGAGGAGGCTATGCATCACGCCGCCCTCCCCATCTTCACGATCTGAGCCCGGCCGAGATCCGTAATCCGGAGCCGCTTCGGCCCGTCGGGCTCGACCATGCCGAGCGTCATCAGACGCACCCACGTCGCGCTGCCGATCGCCTCGACGAGCTGATCGCCGTAATAGGTGCCGATGATCTCGCCGGCCGCGAGCACGGTACCGGTCTTGGTGATGGCGCCCGATCCGGCACGGTCGGCGAGGCCCCGCAGGGCATAGCGCTGCGTCTTGCTGAGAGAGGCCGCCATCACGCCACCTGCTCGAACATGTCGTTCGATCCCTTGGTGACGGCCTCGGCGACGTTCTTCACAGCCTGGCGGAAATAGCTCGGCTTCAGCTCGAAGCCGATGCCGCGGCGGCCCATCTTCACCGCGCTGTAGACCTCGCTGCCGATGCCGAGGAACGGCGTCAGCACCACGTCGCGCGGGTTCGACCACAGATCGATGCAGCGCTCGATCACGTCGAGCTGCAGCGGCGAGATATGCTGCTCGTCCTTCTCGTCGCGCGCCGTGCGGTACTGCAGCGTGTTGGTCTGGTCGATATCCATCCAGACCGGCGAGGCGTAGCGCTGCCACACCCGAACCGACACCCATTGCTCGAAGGGCCAGGGCTGGCCGCCTTCGGCCCGCAGGGCGGCGGCATGCCGGTCATAGGCCTCGCGGGAGATATCGAGATCGGTGCCGCTGAAGGCTTCGAACCCGCCCGAAATCGGCTCCGGATTGTCGCCGGGCTTGCGGAAGCTGACGACATAGTCGGCCAGCCCCTGCCCGCTGATGGCGCTGTCCTTCACCACCTGCTTGTGCAGCAGGCGGATCGACTTGGTGCGCTGCTGGGCGATGACGGGATCTTTCCAGATGCAGACCTCGGAATGGAAGATCCAGCCTGCATCCTCATAGGCGCGGATCACCTCGCCCCGGAAATCGCGCATGCCGATCGCACCATGCCGGATCTTCGACATCGGCAGCTGCATGCAATGCACCGAATGCAGGCGGCCCGGCATGGTCACGCGATAGAGCTGCTGGATCAGGAAGGCATAGTGCTCCCAGAACGTCGCGCCCTCGCTGTTGGAAAGGTCGCGGTCGAAATTGGAGAACTTGTAGAGGCCCTCGAAGGGCGGGGAATGAACCCCGAAATGCACGCTGTCGGCCGGGATCGCCCGGATCAGCTCGCACGAGTCGCCCTGGTAGAGGGCGTAGTCGGGCGTGACGACTTGCTCGACGGCGCAGATGGACGCGGTCTGTTTCATGCTGCGGCTCCCAGCCAGGACGGGAGCGCAACGGGCATGGCCGGATTGTAGGCCGGCACGGCCCGCGTCGTTCCCCTGATTTCGGTGGATGAAAGGTCGGCCATGTGGCGGACCATGGCGGCCGCCATGCGCTCGGCATCGGCCTCCTTGCGGCGGAGATTGGCGACGACAGCCCCTTCCGTCTCCGCCGCAATGAAATGCGCCGTCACCGGCTTGTCCTGGCCGAAGCGCCAGAACCGCCGCACGGCCTGATAGATCTGCTCATAGCTGTCGTTCAGCCCGACGAAGCCGGTATCGGCACAGTGCTGCCAGTTCATGCCGAAGCCGGCGACGGTCGGCTTTGTCACCAGCACGCGGATGCGGCCCTCGCTGAAATCCAGCAGCTTGCGCTCCTTGACGTCGTCGAGATCCGATCCCTTGGTTTCCACGGCGCCGGGAATGGCGGCCGTCAGGGCGGTGCTCTCGGCGTTGAGGTTGCACCACCACACGAAAGGACGGTCGCGCGGTGTCAGCGAGGCCGCCAGGGCAACCCGCTCGCCTACGGTTGAACGCCGGGCGGCCAGCCGCTCCTGCAGCGTGGCCGCCTGCATCGGGAACAGCAGGCCCGTCTCTGCGCTCGGCGCGTACTCGACCGCGACATTGTGCTGGATCTGGCGTAGGGGCGGCAGCTGGTAGCCCTCATCGGCATAGCCGAGATCGGAAGGCTTGCGCATCAGCACGGCCCACGAGGCCATCCACTGCCAGAAGGCCTCCTCGGCATGGCCCTTCAGGCGCCATTTCTGCGTGTCGCCGCCGTCATGCGTGAAGAAAGTCGCCAGCATGTCGGTGTAGGACATCACGCCCAGGAATTCGGCATGGTTGCCGAGTTCCATGAAGTCGTTCGGGGCCGGCGTCGCCGTCGCCGCCAGGCGGAACGGGATCTGGGCACAGGCAGCGATCAGCCGGTTGCGGAAATGCCCGTCGGTCGATTTCAGGATCGAGCTTTCGTCGAGGATCACGCCACCGAAATGCGAGAAGTCGAAATGCTCGATCTTCTGGTAATTGGTGATCGACGTGCCGGCCGTGACCTCGGCCTGCGAGCGGACATGCCGGCCGCCGAGCCCAAATTTCCGACCCTCGCGCACCATCTGCGCCGTCACGGCCAGGGGCGCCAGATGCAGCACGTCCCGCCCGGTATGGCGATGCACGGCATCGGCCCAGGCCAGTTCCATCAGGCTCTTGCCGAGCCCGGTTCCGGCGAACAAGGCGGCGCGACCGCGGCGAAGCAGCCAGCGGGTGATGTCGCGCTGGAATTGGAACATCACGGCAGGCAGGTCGATCGGCGTTGCGATACCCGTCGCGGGATCGAGCACGCGCTTGCCTTCGAGGAAGCGATGATAGCCGGCGAGGTCGTTCATGAGCGCCCCCGCCAAGCTTCCCAGCAGCCAACGAGAATGGCGACGAAAGGCGCCGCGATGACCATGGCCAGGATCAGGGCGACGAAGACGAGAACGCCGCAGGCCACCAGCCAGATCAGGAACAGGAGCGTCTCGATCATGAGCGCCTCCGCTTGCGCAGAGCGCGGTTGACGGCGGCCTCGGCGCCCCAGACGAGAGCGCAGGCCAGGGTGAAGGCGATCGGCAGCGCGAAGGGCAGCACGATGAGGAAGATCTGATCCCCTTCCCTCATGCCGCGCCGTCTGCCACGACGGAGAGGCGGCGCTTGGCGACGGTCAGCTCGCGTTCCAGCGTGGCGATATTGGCAAGGCCGCCCTTCGCTTCCCCGGGCGTCACCTTGCCGTCGGCGAGCGCATCGCTCATGCCGGCCGTGACCTTGCTGGCGGCGCCGGCCACGCTCACCAGATCGCCGACGAAGTCGCGTGCTCCCGGCGTATCGCCGCCATCCTCGGCGATCGGCGTCAGTCGGTGGCCGGTCAGGCCCGCCATCATCCGGGTGAACGCCGGCTGCTGGCAGTTGAATTCCAGCACGCCGACGGCCCAGGCCGGGATCACGTCGGGATAGGCGTCGCCCTGCCAGCGGCTGATCTGGCCATCGGAAGCGCCGGTGAGGCTTTTCACTGTGGCCGCCCCGCCGCAGGCCAACACGAGAGCCCGGGTAGCGGCCTTGATCATGGCCATCAGGCCATCAGGCAAAGCGATAGTGGTCACGAAAAACACTCCTGTGTTTTTTCGGTGCGAAAACAGACGGCTGATGAGAAAAGCTGAGGCGTCAGATCAACGGAGGCGCCCGGACATGGCGAAGGCGAAACAGACGCGGATCGAACGGAATTTCTTCCGCATGTTCGATGCCGCCATGGCGAGGATCGAGGAGAGCCGGCATCAGGCGGCCCTCTCGGAAACGGAAAGAGCCGCCGAGGCGGAGGCGGACGCCTCGGCGGCAGGTGCCCCCTGCGCGTCAACGACAGGGAGGGCGGAGGAAGGCCGCACTATGCCGGCAGGCCACGGGAGACCCTCGGGCCAATTGTCTGAAAACCATTGGACTGCCCGCTCGACACGCCTGGCACCCATGTCGCCGCCAGCCTCCAGATGCTTGAGCCTCGTCCCGTCTCCGAACACCAAGGTCGAGACGCGGGACTGAGAGAGCCGCCGGGCGCCAGCAAAAGAGCCACTAAGGGACAAGAGTGCATCGATCGCGTTCATGGCCCATAGAAGCGATAATTTTATCGCTTCGTCAAGGATAATCTTAGCGCCATCTATCCACGGTAAAATACGATAATATTATCTCATGCCCCAGAACCGCACGATCGCAGACCGCATCAAAGAGCGCCTGACTGACCTCGGCCTTGATCCGACCCCCACGTCGAAGGCCGCCGGCTTGTCGGATAGCGCCATACGCAACATTCTGGAGGGGAAATCGAAATCCCCTCGCGGGCAAACAGTGCGCGCGATCGCAAGAGCGCTCGATACAACTTCGGAATGGTTGGAAGAGGAGCGCGGCCCCAAGGAAGCACCTCGCGCCGAAGCGCAAGATGAAATTGCACTTGCGCCCATCGATCGGCCTGAGAGATACTCAATGCCGCAGGATATACCGGTGTATGGCACCGCTGCGGGGGCATATGTAGATGAGTTTCAAGGCTTTAGTTTAGAGGGCGACGTGATCGAGTATGTTCGACGTCCGCCAGCCCTCATGGGGGTCAAAGACGTCTACGCAATTTATGTTGTCGAAGACTCTATGTTTCCAGAACACAAATCCGGTGAGTTACGGTTTGTGCACGCCAGGAAGCCCGCACGCCCCGGCGACAGCGTCATTATCCAGACCCGCGGCAGCGAACACGGCGAACTCAAATCCTTCATCAAGAACTTCGTTCGCCGCAAGCCAGACGGCACAATCGTCGCCTCACAGCTTAATCCCGCAATGGAGATGAGTTTCGCGCCTGCGACCATTCTTCACGTTCATCGCGTGCTCACCATGAACGAATTATTCGGGATCTGACTATCCCGGCGCCCGCTCCAATTCAGGGAAGGGCGCGTAGGCGGCATCACCACACGCAGCGTTCATTCCGCTGTAACTGTCGAATATCCTGCCGCCCTTGAAGACAAAGACATGCTCTTCAACGCCGGTGTACGCCCCGAAGCTGTTCCTCGCATTGAATTTAGCGCAGACCACCGGAACATTCCCGCCGCGCAGCAATCCTGCGAACCCTATCTTAGGCTGGGAGATCTCCGCCGATCGGACGGAGTAAGGATCCTTCAGTGATTGTCGCAAATTCTCAACCACGGCACCGCGATAGTTTGGTGGAACGTTGCCCGCAATGCTGGCGGCCTCGCCCTGCCCCTGTCCTCCCGTTGTCGTGCAGCTCGCCAAAACAAGCCCGGCCGCGGCGAGAATCACTCCCTGAAAGACCTTCATTTTCAACCCCTTGGAACCCAGCAGCGACGCTACAGCAGCAAAGCGCTAATTTGAAAGCGATAAATTTAGCGTAATTCTGATTGACAAGATAAAAATATCGCTCAATATCCGTTCCTATCGCAACCGGCGAGACCGCCCTTCCATGCGATGGAGAACCCCAATGCCTGCAGTTGCTACCGGCGCCGCCGTGCGCCCTGCCTCCCGCACCCTCGACGCCAAGCGCGCCACCCATGATGGCTATATCTGGCCGCGCGCCCGCCACCACATGACCGACGGCGTCGCCATCCGCGACCGGATGGCCGAGGATGCCCGCGCCTTCGAGGAGCTGCGCGGCGATTTCGAAGGCATCACCGAGCGTTATTTCTGGTCGAAGGGCTGGACGCCCGAGCAGGTCGAGCAGCACGGCGCCGCCGTGATCGAGGAAGTCACCTCCACCCCCATCAGCCGTACCAGCCCGCTCTTTCCCGGCGAGCGCCCCCGCGCGGCCTGAGCCCAGGCCGATGCACCAGACGGCCTATGAGATCGCGCTCTATGTCGTGCTCAAAGGCAGCGACGACATGGAGCGCCTGCGCAGCACCCTGCGCCGCGCCACCTTCACCAGCGACGAGATCGAACAGCACCTGCCGGCCGCCCTCGCCGCTGCCCCCTCCCTCAAGGCGAGGATGAACCGGCCGTGAATGTACCTGCCCCCCCTGCCTCCACACCAACTCGCCGTCGCCACCGGGTCTTGAGCGACCTCGTCAAAACGCTGGAAAGCGTGAAGGACGATATCGAAGGCTTCCTCGACGATCCCCAGGCAGGTCCCGTCCTGCTGGAGGAGGCCGAAGATGAAGACATCTTCGAAGAGCTGACATCGCGCAACGTCGAGTTCTGCGCCTGGGACGACGATGGCGATGTGATCGCCGGCAAAGAGCCCAGCCTGATTACGCTCCTCAGCGACGACGCTTCTGAAGATCCAGAACTGTTTGAAGCCGTCGCCCGCCTGCGGCGCGGCGATCTCTTCGAAGCCCTCATTCACCTTGAACGCGCGATCCCGGCCCTCGACGGGCTGCACGATGCCGTTCGCAAGCTCCAAAGGTAACCTTCAATGACCGACGCAACCTCCGTCGCCGCCGATCAGCTGAAATCCATCATCGAGCGCATCGAGCGCCTCGAGGAGGACAAGAAGGCCATCGGCGATGACATCAAGGAAGTCTATGGCGAGGCCAAGGCCAACGGCTTCGACACCGCCGCCCTTCGCAAGATCGTCTCGCTCCGCAAGAAGCCCGCTTCCGAGCGCGCCGAGGAAGATGCCATCCTCGAACTCTACCTCCAAGCCCTCGGCATGGAGTGATCGATGACCAGGCTCGTCGAATTTTTCAGGACGGAAGATGGCGAGCCCTGGGGCTTGTTCGTCTACGGCCATGTCGACCCGATCTCCGTAGCCAATGATCTGCAGCTGGCTTTCGAACAGCATCGAAGCCTCGGCGAGGTCGACGAGGAATGGGCCGACTGGAGCGTCGACCCCGACAGCATCGGCAACGTCTGGATGTACCAGAGGGAAGACGCCCCCGAAGACGCCTCTTTCTATTGGTGCGAAACCGGCAAGGCCGGCGCCATCCCCGTCACAGGAATTCGCTTCTAATGCCAGCCACCATCACCATGGAGCGGGGAAGCCTTTGGGCTGCCCTGCAGGCGGTCTCACGCATCATCGACCGCAAGAACACCATCCCGATCCTCGGCAACGTGCTGATCGTCGCCGACACCGGCTCCGTCACGCTCACCTCGACCAATCTCGACATGCGGATCGAGGCGACGGTGCCGGCCGATGGCGAGGCCTTCGCGCTCACGGTGCCGGCCGGCGCCATAAGCGACATCGTGCGCAAGTTCGACGATGGCGCGCAGGTCAGCATGACGGCCGAGGATACCCGCGTCATCGTCCGCTCCGGCCGCAGCCGCTTCACGTTGCTGACACTGCCGGCGCTCGACTATCCCACCATGCAGCCGCAGGAATGGCGCCGCGAATTCACCATACCGGCCGCCGCGCTGCAGCAACTGCTGACGACGGTCGATTTCGCGATTTCGACCGAGGAGACGCGATACTACCTCAATGGCATTTACCTGCACGCCGTTGACGATGCCGGCACAGCCGTGCTGCGCGCCGTCGCGACCGACGGGCACCGCCTGGCGCGCGATCAGGTCGAGGCTCCGGCCGATGCCACCGGCATGCCGGGCATCATCGTTCCCACCGGCTTCGTCGGCGAGGCATCCCGATTCCTGTCGTCGCTCAAGACGGCCGGCGAGGTGAAGCTGGAGATCGCCGAGACGATGATCCGGCTCTCGGCCGCAAACACCGTCCTGCAGTCCAAGCTAGTCGACGGCACGTTTCCCGACTATGCCCGCGTCATCCCGCGCGACAACGGCCTGACGCTCGCTGCGGCGCGCGCCGAATTGGCGGCCGCCGTCGATCGGGTCTCCGCCATCGGTTCCACAGCCAAGAGCCGCGAGATCGAACTGGCGCTGGAAGCAGACAAGGTGAGCCTCTCGTGCCGCTCTATCGACGTCGGCGATGGAGGCGATGAACTCGACGCCAGCTTCGACGGCCCCGAGCCGATGAAGATCTACGTCAATTCGCGCTACCTGCTCGACATCCTCGCCCACTGCCCCGGCGACCAGGTGCTGATGCGCGTCAGCGATCCGATGTCCCCCTTCCTGTTCGAGCCCTCGGCCGGCGCCGCCGCGCAGTTCGTGCTCATGCCGATGAGGAAGACCAATGCCTAACAGCTATATCGTCCAGGCGGTCGGATCGACCGTCATGCTCACCGTCACGGCGCCCGGGCCGGCCTGGCCGCCAAAGTACGAGCAGTTTTACCTCTCCGTCGCCCAGGCTCGCGACGTCGCCGCCGACATGATCGAGGCCGCCGAAAAAGCAAGCGCCAGCCCCGATCGCGCCGCCACGCTGCGCAGCGAGATTACCCGCCTCGTCGCCGAGTTGAACCAACTCGAAGGCGAGAACAGCCGAACCTACGTGGTGGGCCTCGACCTCCCGAAGGAGCACTGAAATGCCGAACGCCCTCACCCTTGGCGCCCTCCGTGCTGCCAACATCGCCCGCAATGTCGAATGGGATATTGGCGGAGAAAAGCTGTCGGCCACCTTCCGTACTACGGAGCTTGCCGGCGAAGTCGGCGAGATCTGCAACGTCGTCAAGAAGCTGGAGCGCGAACGCATCGGCGTCAGGGGCTCGCGCGACACGATCGAACACCTGGCCGAGGAGATCGCCGACGGCATCATCACCCTTGACCTTGTCGCCATGCACTACGGCATCGATGCCGAGCGGGCGGTGATCGGCAAGTTTAACCGGACATCGGAAGCGAACGGGCTGCAGACCCGATTGTCATCCTGGCCGGTCGCCGGCCAATGGCAGAACTTTATCAAGCCGGTAATCGATCAACTTCGACTGTCGGCCGCTACCGGCCTGACTGCGACCTACTCCCCCGACAACACGCTGGCCCTCATTGCCCTCCTCCAAGCGATGGCAGCGCAGATTGACGATCCGAAGATCGAGACCATGACGGTCGAGCAGTTGCTGGCAGGCGCATTCCCGCCTGGCTTCCTCTCAAGTTCCGGAAGCGGGCCCACATGACCTCGCGCCGCGACCGCATCCGCGAGAAGATCCTGGCCCGCACGGTCGAGGTGCCGCCGCCGCCCGGGCTCGGCCTCACCACGCCCTGCAGACTCTGGACGGGCCCGACCTCCGGCGACAGCGGCCGCGGCGCCGGCTATGGCCGCATGAGCCTGGATGGCGGAACGGTCGCGCCGCATATCGCCTACTTCGTCGTTGAACACGGGCCAATACCGCCGCGAAAGCAGCTCGACCATCTCTGCCGGCGACGCCTCTGCGTCGTCCATACCGAGATGGTGACTCACAAGCTCAATCAGAAACGCCGCGACGCCGCCAGGCGCGCGATCACCTGCGAAGCTGTGAAGGCGGCCTGAAATGCGCAAAACGCTCGATCCAAAAGCTCTCGCCGACAAATACATCGCAAGGGATGGTGGCGCGCCGCAGCAGCCTCTCAAGACGATCAATCGACCGATGGATGATCAGGCCAGCCACGACATCCTTTGCGTTGCGTCATTTTTGCTCTGGCAGGACACGGGGACGATGCGAGGCGGGTATCGTGCGGCAGAAGCGTATGACGCGTTCTGTCGCCGGCTCAACCTAAATCCCGCACGGCTTAGAGCCATCGTTAAGGGGGCCTAACGCTATGTCCGCGCCCCGCACCCTTCCCGCCGAATTCCCCACCAACTGGCCGGCCGTGCTTCGCGCCGAACAGGCTGCCGGCTATCTCGGTTTCCACGACACGGCCGAGCTGCGCCGCGGCGTCGTGAAGGGTGTCGCGCCGCGACCGCATGACCGTCGCGGCCGCGCGCCGCTCTGGTACCGCAGCCTCTGCGACGACTGGCTTGCCAAGCGCGGCGGCCCGGCCAATCATAAGGCAACGATCGATGTCGCGGACCTTATCTGACGTGCCCAAACAATCGAAGACGGCGCTGCCGAAATATGTCCGCGCCAGGCGCATGAAGAACGGCGCCCTGAGCTATTATTTCGAGGTACCCAGCTGGGCGCGGCAACCGGCCGCCGACGATCCGCGCGGCCCCTGCAAGCTCGACAATGAAACCCTGCCTTCGGTTTTCGCCGCGATGCGCGAGCGTGCCGCCCTGCTGATCGCCGCCTTCGATTCCTGGCGGACGCAGGGCGCCGCCGATATCGTGCCAGCACGAGCGGAGCGGGGAACGTTCGATTGGATGGTGGCCGACTACAAGGCGAGCGACAAATACACAGGGCTTTCCCGATCGCAGAAGGAAAATCACGAATACGGCTTCGGCCTGGTTGGAAACTACGTGCTGAAGGACGGCCGCCGCCTCGGCGCGCTCCCCCTTGCCGATATCCACACCGGCGTGACCGAGCGCCTTCATGAGGCTCTGCTCTATGTCGAAGTCCTTGATGACGACGGCAAGCCAGTGGTCGACGAGAAAGGCGCGCCCGTCAAACGCGAGCGTCGCACGACCATCAACCACGCCATGAAATCCTGCCGACGCGCCTGGTTTGTCGCCCATCGGCGCAACCCGAAGATTGTCCCGGCCGCCAATCCCTTCTCGAAGATGGGATTGAAGGAAAAGCACGAGGCGACGCCGACAGCGACCTATGACGAGTACCGGGCGTTCGTCGACTATTGCGACAGCGTCGGCAGCCATTCGATCGCCACGGCCGCGATGATCGCCTGGGAATGGTGGCAACGCATGGACGACATCATGATGCGCCTCACCCGCGACGACTACCGGCCGAAGAACCGGCCCGGGCACGCGCAGGTGGTTCACAACAAGACGAACGAACTCGTCTGGATCCCCCTGTTCGACAGCAAGGGCGCGCCCCTCTATCCTGAGCTGATGGCCCGAATGGATCGCATGGTCGCCGACCGAATCGGCGGCGGCCCGCTGATCCTGCGCGACAAGATCGACCCCAGGCTCAAGGCGCATCGCCCATGGGTGATCAACGACCGGATCGATGACTTCCGCAAGCACGTGAAGAAGCTGATCCTGGCCGCCGGCCTGCGCGAGGAACTGTCCTTCCGCTCCTTCCGCCATGGCGGCCTGACCGAGGGCGGCGATGCCGAGCTGACCGACGCGGAGATCCGCGCCCAGTCGCGCCAGAAGTCCAACGTGCTGCCGACCTATGTGAAGGCGACCGAAAAACAGCTGATCAAGGTCGCCCAAAAGCGGCGGGCAACCCGCAAGGATGGCTGAGCGAGGCGGCCGTAGAGGCTTCCCTGCACCACTTTTGACGGCCAAAAGCCACTAAACTTCAGGAACAAAAATAGACGTTTTGTCGGATTTCTAACCGCCCGATCCGACAAAACGGCATCGGCGAAAATCAAAACACCTCATAAACTATTGATTTTTAAGGCGTTTTTGGTGCCGGTTGCGGGACTTGAACTCGCGACCTACCGCTTACAAGGCGGTTGCTCTACCAGCTGAGCTAAACCGGCGTCGGTTTTGGGGTAGCAATTCGGGCCTCTTCGCGCAAGTTTCCTGTGCAACGAAAGTTGGTGTAACATTTGTTACGCTCCACTCGATGGTGGTGCGTTTCGATTGTGAGGGTCCAGCTGCAACAGTTTGGTGGGAACTCAACGCCGATGATCAGTGTCTTCGACATCTTCAAGATCGGCATCGGCCCCTCGTCTTCGCACACTGTCGGCCCCATGCGTGCCGCCAATCGCTTCGTGCAGTCGCTCCGCAAGCAGGGCCATTTCATCCACACCCACCGGATTGAAACCGTGCTTTACGGCTCGCTGGCCTGGACCGGTCACGGGCATGCCAGCGATATCGCCGTGATCCTGGGCCTCGCCGGCGAGGAACCGGAAACCGTCGATCCAGAGACCGTCGCCGCGATCGTCGAAGACGCCACCAGCAAGGGCATGCTCGCCCTCGGCGGCCGCCGGGCCATGAGCTTCGAGCACAACCGCGACATCGTCTTCGATCGCAAGACGCAACCCAAGGGCCATCCCAACACCCTGTCCTTCACGGCCTGGAACGAGGGCGGCACTGCCCTCGCCACGGAATTCTACTATTCCATCGGCGGCGGCTTCGTGCTGGCCGAGGGGGAAAGCGCAGCGACGCTGGCGACGGTGGACGTTCCCTACCCTTTCGGCAGCAGCGCCGACCTGTTGCGCCTTGGTGTCGAGCACAATCTGAGCATCGGCGGCATCGTGCTCGCCAATGAAATGGCGAGCCAGCCCGAAGCCACCATCCGCGAGCGGCTCGCCGGCATCCGGTCCGTCATGAATGCCGCCATCGACCGCGGCATGAGCCAGGAGGGCGAATTGCCGGGCGGACTGCGGGTAAAGCGCCGCGCCAAGGCGTTGCACGATCGCCTGCTCACCGATATCGGCCGCAATGTCCGCGCGCCGCACGAGGTGATGGACTGGGTTTCCCTCTTCGCGATCGCCGTGAACGAAGAAAATGCTGCCGGCGGGCGGGTGGTGACGGCGCCCACCAACGGCGCTGCCGGCATCGTACCGGCGGTACTGCGCTACTATCGGGATTTCTGCGACTATTCGGAGGCCGGCGCCGACGAGTTCCTGCTCACGGCCGCCGCAATCGGCATGTTGTTCAAGATGAACGCCTCGATCTCGGGCGCCGAGGTCGGCTGCCAGGGCGAGGTCGGGGTCGCGGCCTCGATGGCGGCGGGCGGGCTTGCCGCCGCGCTCGGCGGCAATATCGCCCAGGTCGAGAACGCGGCCGAGATCGGCATGGAGCATCATCTCGGTATGACCTGCGATCCGATCGGCGGCCTGGTGCAGATTCCCTGCATCGAACGCAATGCCTTCGGGGCCAACAAGGCGATCGCCGCCGCCTCCCTCGCCTTGCGTGGCGACGGCACCCACAAGGTCAGCCTCGACCAGGTGATCACCACCATGCGCGTCACCGGCGCGGACATGCAGTCCAAATACAAGGAAACCTCGCAGGGGGGCCTCGCCGTCAATGCGGTGGAGTGCTGACGCCTATCGACTCGCTTCCTGGGGTCGGCTCCGAACCAGGCGCAATCGATGCCCCGTGACGGCGATGACAAAGACTTGCGCCGCTTCGATGCAAGCTCAATAAGGCTGCGACCTTCCTTGTCCGCCAATTATGTTTGAGCCAATGACCGACCTTGCAGGCCAGATCCTCATTCTCACCGGCCCTCCGGGTTCGGGAAAGACCACGACGGCACAAGCCCTTGCGTCCGAACCAGGCGCGCCGGCCGTGCATCTGCACGCCGACGATTTCTGGCATTTCATCAAGAATGGCGCGATCGCGCCCTATCTGGCTGAAGCCCATCATCAGAATATGGTGGTAATCGACGTTCTGGTCAGTGCAGTGCAAGCCTATGCTCGTGGTGGCTATTTCGTGATCCTGGACGGCATTGTCGGTCCCTGGTTCCTGGCGCCGTTCAGGGCGCTCGCCTTGCCGGTCCACTATGTGGTGCTGCGCCCGCTCCTGGCAGCTGCGATCGAGCGCTGCCGCCTGCGCGGCGGCGACACCCTGAGCGACCCCGAGCCGATCACCGCGCTGCACCGGCAATTCTCCGATCTGGGTGCGCTCGAGCGCCATGTCATCGCGACGGAAGGGCAGGATCGTGCCGCCATGCTGGCGGCCGTCCGCGAGGCCGTTGCCGGCGGGAGGTTCCGGCTGGCGTCCTGAGGCGCCTGAGAAAGTGTCCTGCGGGGCGAAGTGAGGCAAGCGTGCATTTTCTTGCAATCGCGCCCTTCCTCACCATGATTTTGACGTGAGAATCGGTCAATCGACGGCTTCTACATCCTGGCCGTGCCTAAATTCCGGCCGTCAACCTTCGCTACACTCTTGTGGTGCATGGTCTTTTGCTGCAAAACGCAGCGCCTCCCCCGCCGTGCACAGCGGCCAGACGCAACAGGGCAACCGAACACTTCATGGCTTCCGACAATCGGGCTTCGAAAATTCGTATCGCTCTCGACGCGATGGGGGGCGATCACGGCCCCACGGTCGTGATTCCGGCCGCCGAGCTGGCGCTGACCCGCCATCCCGACCTGAGCTTCTCCTTCTATGGCGATGAAGCCGCCATCGCCCCGCTGCTGGCCGCCCGCCCGCGCCTTCAGGCCGTTTCCAGCGTCCATCACACCGATGTCGCCATCCGCATGGACGACAAGCCTAGCCACGCCCTGCGCTATGGCCGCAAGAAATCCTCGATGTGGCTGGCGATCGATGCCATCAACAAGGATGAAGCCGATGCGACCGTCTCGGCCGGCAACACCGGCGCGCTGATGGCGATGGCACGCTTCTGCCTGCGCACGCTCGCCGAGATCGACCGTCCCGCCATCGCCGCGCTGTGGCCGACCCTGCGGGGCGAATCGATCGTGCTCGACGTCGGGGCCTCCATCGGCGCCGATTCCAACGCCCTGATCGACATGGCGGTGATGGGCGCGGCCATGGCCCGTATCGTGCTGGGCGTGGAGCGCCCCACCGTCGGCCTGCTCAATGTCGGTGTCGAGGAGGTCAAGGGTCTCGAAATGGTGCGCGAGGCCGGCCGCATCCTGCGTGAGACCAGCCTGCCTGACCTGACCTATCATGGTTTCGTCGAGGGCGACGACCTCGGCAAGGGCACCGTCGACGTGGTGGTGACCGAAGGTTTTGCCGGCAATATCGCGCTCAAGACCGCCGAAGGCACGGCCAAGCAGATCGCCTCCTATCTGCGTTCGGCGATGTCGCGTACCCTGATGGCGCGCATCGGCTATCTCTTCGCCCGCGGTGCCTTCCAGGCCCTGCGCGAAAAGCTCGATCCCAACCGTGTCAATGGCGGCGTCTTCCTCGGCCTCAACGGCATCGTGATCAAGAGCCATGGCGGCGCCAATGCCGAAGGCTACGCTGCCGCCATCGATCTGGCCTATGATATGGTGAAACAAGAACTCATGACGAAAATCACCGAAAGCCTGAGCTTCGACCACCGCGCCGTGATGGCCGCCGCCAGCAATCCGGACGCTGCATAATGGCGACAATCCGTTCTGTTATCCGGGGCATCGGCTCCTATCTGCCCGAGAAACGCGTCACCAATGACGAGTTGTCCAAGCTCGTCGACACCTCCGACGAGTGGATCGTGCAGCGCACCGGCATCCGCGCCCGCCACCAGGCCGCAGAGGGTGAATTCACCTCGCATCTCGCCACCAAGGCGGCCGAGCGCGCTTTGGCCGATGCCGGCCTGAAGGGCTCCGATATCGACCTGATCGTGCTGGCGACCTCGACGCCCGACAACACCTTCCCAGCTACGGCCACCACCGTGCAGGCCAATATCGGCATGACAGGCGGCGCTGCCTTCGACGTGCAGGCCGTGTGCACCGGCTTCGTCTACGGGCTTTCCATCGCCGACAATTTCCTGCGCTCGGGCTCGGCCAAGCATGCGCTCGTCATCGGCGCCGAGACCTATTCGCGTATTCTGGACTGGTCGGATCGTACCACCTGCGTGCTGTTCGGCGATGGTGCCGGCGCCGTGGTGGTGGAAGCCACCATGAATGACGGTTCGATCCACGATCAGGGCGTGCTGGCCACCAAGCTGCGCTCGGACGGGCGGCACAAATCGAAGCTCTTCGTCGATGGCGGCGCCTCCACCACGGGCACGGTCGGCAAACTGCGCATGGACGGCAAGGAAGTCTTCAAGCTTGCCGTCGGCATGGTGCCGCAGATCATCATCGACACCATGGACGATCTCGGCCTGCCCTATGACGCGGTGGATTGGTTCGTGCCGCACCAGGCCAATGCCCGCATCATCCACGCTACGGCCGAAAAGCTTGGCCTGCCGCCGGAGAAGGTGGTGCTCACCGTTGCCGAGCATGCCAACACCTCCTCGGCCTCGATTCCCCTGGCGCTCGACACGGCAGTCAAGGACGGGCGCATCAAGCGAGGGGACCTTGTCCTGCTGGAGGCCATGGGCGGCGGCTTCACCTGGGGCGCGGCCCTGATCCGCTGGTAGTCTGACGAATTTGACGGTTACCGAACCGAGGTCGAAGCGAACACCGGTTTCGATTGGTGGTTGACCTTGACCGATTTCGTCAATAGCTTCGCGTTTTCAGTGACATAGAGTCGGGACTTCAGTGCCGGCCCTGCTGGGATGATTTGCGGGGCGGATTCGTGGCGGGACAGGCTTCCCGCCGTTCCGGGCTGCATCGAACGGATAACAGACAGGTGGCCTCTTCACGGAGCCTGTCCAACGTGGGGCATGAAAGCGATGGCGGGAAATACCGTCACAAGAGCAGATCTTTGCGAAGCGGTTTACCAGAAAGTAGGCCTGTCGCGGACCGAGTCGTCGGAACTGGTCGAGATGGTCCTGCATGAAATCTCGAGCTGCCTCGAACGGGGCGAGACGGTGAAGCTGTCGTCCTTCGGCTCCTTCGTCGTGCGCTCCAAGGGCGAGCGTATCGGCCGCAACCCCAAGACCGGCAAGGAAGTGCCGATCTCCCCGCGCCGTGTCATGGTCTTCAAGCCTTCCAACATTCTCAAGGCCCAGATCAATGGCGAGAATGTCGATGGCGTCACCGACGACTAGTCGGGCATTGGCCTCGGCCAGCCAAATCAATAATGGACTAATCAGTCCTGTTTTCTGCGAGATGGGAAATTCCGGTCTGCCGGCGCTGGCCGCCCGCATGGCGAGGCATCCCTGAAGCGGCCCGCAGCGACAGCCGTCATCGCCTGTCGGCAATGGGCATCTCTTTCCTCCTCAAACGGTTTCAAACTACCATCCGATGAAGTTTTGGGTTGGAAACAAGTGATAAACGCTTGTCTTTCATCACAGAATCGGACGAGTGATAGGGGAAAGGCACGATTCGCCGCTTTCCGCTCGGGAGTCCGGCAGCATGGAAAAAGCACCTGACGCGTTCCGCACCATCAGCGAGGTCGCCGAGGATCTCGACCTGCCCCAGCACGTCCTGCGCTTCTG
This sequence comes from Labrys sp. (in: a-proteobacteria), assembly GCF_047605565.1. Taxonomy (NCBI): domain Bacteria; kingdom Pseudomonadati; phylum Pseudomonadota; class Alphaproteobacteria; order Hyphomicrobiales; family Xanthobacteraceae; genus Labrys; species Labrys sp. (in: a-proteobacteria). Next base: position 182,194 of record NZ_JASGFM010000005.1, on the reverse strand, counting down.
GGAAACCCGCTTCAGCCAGATCAAGCCGCTGAAGCGCGGTGGTGGGCGTCGCTATTATCGCCCTGACGACATCGATCTGCTCAAGGGCATTCGCTACTATCTCTATGGCGAAGGCTACACCATCAAGGGCGTGCAGCGCATCCTCAAGGAGCGTGGCAACCGGCATGTGATCGAGATCGGCCGCGCGCAGAATGAGGATTATGTACCACCCGTCGCGGTGATCCCGCGGGCGGACGAGGAAGAGCGCCGCCGTGAGCGGGCCGAATGGCCGGAGGCGGAGGCTCCTGCACCGGGTGATCCGGCCGGGGACTATGACGAGCGCGATGATCGGATCGAGCCCGTCTTCGACGAAGAGTCCGAAGCTTACGAGCCGCCGCCAGTCCAGGCCTCGCTGCCGCTGTCATCCCTCGCGGGACCGCCCATGCGCAGCGAGCCGCGCCCCGCGCCGCCTCCGGTCGCGCAGGCTGAAAGCGGCAGTGGATTGTCGCTGGGCGACGAGCGTCGCCGACGGCTGCAGACGGTGCTGCTGGAACTCGGCGAGTGCAAGCATATCCTGGAAGCTGCCCGCGGCTGAGAAGCCGAAGCGTCACAGCAGGTGCCACATCCGCCTCTTGGAGGCGCGGCATAGGCGGCATAAGAAGGAGCCGACGGGACGTCCGCGGCGCCAGCCGCTGCGTCATAACAAGAAGGCTTCGAGGAATTGGCTGACGCAACTTCGCCCGCGGTCCACAGCGCGAACACTCCCTATGACGCGGTCATCATCGGCGGTGGCCATAACGGCCTGACCTGCGCCTATTACCTCGCGCGAGCTGGCCGGCGGGTCAAGGTGCTGGAGCGCCGTTCCGTCGTCGGCGGCGCCGCAGTGACGGAGGAGTTCCATCCGGGTTTCCGCAATTCCATGGCCTCCTACACGGTGAGCCTGCTCAATCCCAAGGTCATCCGGGACATGGAGCTGGAGCGTCACGGCCTCAAGGTAGTCGAGCGCCAGGCCTCCAATTTCTTCCCCTTCCCCGACGGACGCTACATCCTCTCCGGCGAAGGCCGCACCCAGAGCGAGATCGCCAAGTTCAGCCAGAAGGATGCCGCCCGCTTCCCGGCCTATTGCGACGAGATCGACACCATTGCCGACGTGCTGCGCGACCTCATTTTGGAGACGCCGCCCAACATCTCCGACGACGGCTGGTTCGGCTCGCTGCCGGAATTGCTGCGCGCCGGCAAGCTGGGGCATCGGCTGTCCAAGCTCGACATGCATCATCGCCGCGTGCTGCTCGACCTCTTCACCAAATCGGCGAGCGACTATCTCGACGGCTGGTTCGAAAGCCCGGAAGCCAAGGTCTTGTTCGGCTTCGATTCCATCGTCGGCTCCTATGCCGCCCCCTCGACGCCGGGCTCGGCCTATGTGCTGCTGCACCACGTCTTCGGTGAGGTGAACGGCAAGAAGGGCGCCTGGGGCCATGCCGTCGGCGGCATGGGCGCCATCACCCAGGCCATGGCCAAGGCTGCCCGCGAGGCCGGTGCGGAAATCGAGACGGAGGCCCCGGTCCGCCGGCTCATCATAGAGAAAGGCGTCACAGCCGGCGTCGAACTGGAGGATGGCCGGGTCATCCGGGCCAAGGCCGTGGCGGCCAATATCGGCCCGCGCCTGCTCTTCGACAAGATCGTGCCCGAGGAAGCCGTGCCGGCCGATTTCCTGCAGCGCATCCGCCGCTTCAAATGCGGCTCGGGCGTGCTGCGCATGAATGTCGCGCTCTCCGAATTACCCAGCTTTACTGCCCTACCCGGCAAGGAACAGGGCGTCCACCACACCGCCGGAATCATCATCGGGCCTAGCCTCGATTATATGGAAGATGCCTTCCTGGAGGCCCGCCGCCTCGGCTGGAGCCGGCAGCCCATCGTCGAGATGCTAATCCCCTCAACGCTCGACGACACGCTCGCGCCCAAGGGCCAGCACGTCGCCAGCCTGTTCTGCCAATATGTGGCACCGTATCTGCCGAACGGCGGGAGCTGGGATGCCCATCGTGAGGAAGTCGCCGACCTGATGATCGACACGGTGGAGCGCTACGCTCCTGGCTTCAAGCAGAGCGTGCTCGGGCGCCAGGTGCTGACGCCCCTCGACCTCGAACGCGTGTTCGGCCTTGTCGGCGGCGACATCTTCCACGGCACCCTGTCGCTCGACCAATTGTTCTCGGCCCGGCCGATGCTCGGCTACGGCGATTACCGCACGCCGATAAAGGGGCTCTATATCTGCGGCTCCGGCACCCATCCCGGCGGCGGCGTCACCGGCGCCCCCGGCCACAACGCCGCCCGCGAAATGCTCTGCGACCGGGTGTAGTCCACCGTCATCCCGCGCGCGGTGCAGCACGAAGTGGTGCGCCGCAGACGCGGGACCGCAATGAGAACGAGATCCATTCCTTGGGCGATCCCGGATCTGCGCTGCACCACTTCGTGCTGCTGCGCGTCCGGGATGACCGCTACCTCACAGCAACTCCTCGATGGCGATCGGGAATTTCCTCACGCGCTTGCCGGTTGCGTGCCAGATGGCATTGGCCACCGCGCCCGCCGTACCGGTGATGCCGATTTCGCCGACGCCCTTGATGCCGAGCGCGTTCACATGGGGGTCGTGCTCCTCGACCAGGATGGCCTCCAGCGAGGGGACGTCGGCATTGACGGGCACGTGATATTCGGCGAGATCCGCATTCATGATCCGGCCCGAGCGATGGTCGACAACCGCATGCTCGTGCAGGGCGAAGGACACGCCCCAGATCATGCCGCCCAGATACTGGCTGCGCACCAGATGCGGGTTGACGATCCGCCCCGCCGCAAAGGCGCCGACGAGCCGGCTGACACGCACCTGCCCAAGATCGGGATCGACCTTGACCTCGGCAAAGACCGCGCCATGGGCATGCATGGCATAGCTTGCCTGCGATGCCGGATCGGCGCTGCCGCGTCCCCTGGCCTCGACCTCTGCCAGGCCGGCCCGGCCGAGAATCTCGGCATAGCTCTCGCTGCGGCTTTCGTCGTCCCGGCGGAAGAGCCGGCCCTCGCGGGCGATCACGCCGGCATTGCCCGCACCGAACAGCGGCGAGCGCTCGTCGCCTACGGCCAGTTCCGCCAGCTTGGCGATCACCGCCGCGCCGGCTTCGTGGATGGCCGCGCCAGCCGTGGCGGTATGCGCCGAGCCGCCGGCGATACCGGCATCCGGCAGGTCGGAGGTACCCGCCCGGAATTCCACCTGCTCGATATCGAGGCCCAGGCCGTCGGCAGCGATCTGGGCGAGAGCCGTCCAGGCCCCCTGCCCCATGTCATGCGCACCGGTTTCCATCAGACCGGAACCGTCTCGCCGAATCACGGCCCGCGCCTCGGCCTGGAACATCAGGGCCGGAAAGATGGCGGTGCCCATGCCCCAGCCGACGAGAAAGCCTGCCTCGTCGCGCATCTGGCGGGGACTCAGCGGCCGGCCGGCCCAGCCGAAGCGCTTGGCGCCTTCGGCATAGCATTCACGCAGGGCCTTGGAGGAGAAGGGTTTGCCGGTGGTCGGCTCGATCTCCGCATAGTTCCTGAGTCGGAATTCCAGCGGATCGATGCCGCTTGCCCAGGCCGCTTCGTCCATCGCGCTTTCCAGGGCAATGGAACCAGTGGCCTCGCCGGGCGCCCGCATGAACAGCGGGGTTCCCGTATCGGTGCGCACGGCGTCATAGGTGGTGGCGATGGCGGGGCTGGCATAGAGCGCATGCGAAGCGCCGGCAGCAGGCTCGAAGAAATCGTCGAAGGTGGACGATGCCGTGCGCGCGTGATGAACGAGCGCCGTCAGTGCCCCGTCTCCGGCAACCCCGAGCCGCAAGGTCTGGCGGGTCGGAGCGCGATGGCCCACGGGCCCATACATCTGGTCGCGCCTGACCACGAGCTTCACTGGCCGTCCGACGAGGCGGGCCGCCATGATGCCCAGGATCTGCGGCCCGGCAACGAGACCCTTGCAGCCGAAGCCGCCGCCGAGAAACGGGCTGCGGATGTGGATCTTGTCGGGTGCGATGCCGAAGAGACCGGCAATGCGGCCCTGCGCCATCGCCATGCCCTGGCTGGGCGTGTCGATCGACAGGCTGTCGCCCTGCCAATGCGCGACGATGGCGTGCGGCTCGATCGGGTTGTGATACTGGGCGGGCGTCTCATACACCGCCTCGATCTTCCTGTCCGCCCCGGCGAAGCCGGCCTCGATGTCGCCATGCACGGCTTGCGACGGATTGCCGACGCCAACGGCCGGCGGCACGAAGCTGTCCCCATCGAGGCCGATCCGCGCTGTCTCGGCCTCGTAGCGCGGCGCCAGCAGCGCGGCCCCTTCCGTCGCAGCCTCCAGCGACTGCGCGATCACCACGGCGATCGGCTGGCCGGCATAGCGCACGCGATCGTTCTGCAGCACGTCGAGCCGGAACATGAAGGGATGATCCTTGGCATCCGGATCCTGCGCCAAGGCCGGCTTGTGGTCCGGCGTCATCACCTCCACCACGCCCGGATGGGCCTTGGCCGCTTGGACATCGAGGGAAGAAACCCGGCCGCGGGCAATCTGCGCAACCGCCATCACGGCATAGAGCATGCCGGCGGGATGGTTGTCAGCCGCATAGCGCGCAGCTCCGGTGACCTTGAGGACGCCGTCCCGGCGCGTCAGGGGCTGGCCGATATTGGAACCGTGCCGGACATGCGCCGGAGCCTGGTTCGGCTTGAGGTCGGGCGTAATGAGTTCAGGCATCTCGACGGGCTCCGGGGAGGGTTGAGAAAGGGGAACCTGGCAGAGCGGGGATACGATCCGGCGTGCCGGTAGCCGCTTCGGCCAGGGCGCGCACGAGCGTGCGGCGCGCCAGTTCGATCTTGAATTCATTGTCGCCGGAGGGCTTCGCCTCGGCGAGAGCCACCTGCGCGGCGCGCTGGAAGACGGCTTCGTCCGGGGTGGCGCCGGCCAGAACCGCCTCCGCTTCGAGCGGCCGCCAAGGCTTGGCCGCGACGCCGCCCAGCGCCAGCCGTGCCTCATCGATCACCCCATCCCTGAGACGCAGGGCAGCGGCCACCGATACTACGGCAAAGGCATAGGATGTCCGCTCGCGAACCTTGAGATAGCGGGCATGAGCGGCAAAGCCGGCGGCGTCGGCGGGCAATCGCACCGCCACGATCAGGTCGCCCGGCTCGAGGGCCGTATCCTGCTCCGGCGTATCTCCCGGCAGGCGATGCAACTCGCCCAGCGGGATCTCGCGCCGCCCTGCCCTGCCCTCGATTTCCACCGTGGCGCCGAAAGCCGCCAGCGGCACGCAGAAATCCGAAGGGTGGGTGGCGATGCAGGCTTCGCTCCAGCCCAATATCGCATGCAGGCGGTTCTCGCCGCCGCGGGCATCGCAGCCCGAGCCTGGTGCACGCTTGTTGCAGGCGCCGGCAACGTCGAAGAAATAGGCGCAGCGCGTACGCTGCATCAGATTGCCGCCGACAGTCGCCGCGTTGCGCAACTGGCCCGATGCCCCGGACAGCAGCGCCTCCGCGACAGCAGGATAGGTTCTTGCGAAAGCCGGGTCATGGGCAAGGTCGGCATTGCGCACGAGTGCACCGATCCTGACGCCCCCATCGGGCAGCCAGTCGATCGCGCCGAGATCCGGCAGTCGGGTGACGTCAACGAGCCGGTCGGGACTGACAACGTTTGTCTTCATCAGGTCGAGGAGATTGGTGCCGGCGGCCAGAAAGGCAGAACCGGGCTGGGATGCCGCCGCGACCGCCTCCGCAATCGTCGACGGTCTCACATAATCGAAGCTCTTCATGCCGATTTCCTCCGTCCGCCCTCGGCGAGGACATGGTGAGCCTCCAGCACCGCTTCGGTGATGCCGGCATAGGCCGAGCAGCGGCACAGATTGCCGCTCATGCCTTCTCGAATGCGCTCGGGATCGTCCCCGGCCTGGCCTTCGCGGATCAGGCCGATGGCACTCATGATCTGGCCGGGTGTGCAGAAGCCGCATTGGAACCCATCATGGGCGATGAAGGCCGCCTGCATGGGGTGAAGATGCTCGCCCTGGGCGACGCCCTCGATGGTTTCGATCTCCGCGCCATCATGGCTGACGGCAAGCGCCAGGCAGGAATTGATGCGGCGGCCATCCACCAGGACGGTGCAGGCGCCACATTGACCACGGTCGCACCCCTTCTTGGTACCGGTGAGATCGAGGCGTTCCCGCAGGAGGTCGAGAAGCGTCACCCTCGGATCGTCGAGTTCGACGTGACGTTGCTCACCGTTGACGGTGAGGCTGATGGAGAAAGTCATGCACTGCTCCAATCGACTGATTTTTGGACGGTCCAGGCTGCCGAGGCCAAGGCGCCTTAGAGGGAGGCCGATTCTCTCGGATCGGAGGCGCTTGTCTCTTCAGAGACTCTGGAGGAGCACGATCCAGGCGGGTCGAACTCCAGGCTTCAGGCCGCGAGACACAATCTGGGCGGCCGGATGCAAACGGGCTGCCCAAGGGAATCGGGCATCGATTTGATTGGAGAGCATCTGTCTGATTTGATGCTCATGCAGTATTTATACGGAGGGTCCCTCCGTTTTGCAAGGGGCAGGCTGGCTGAATTCAGATGGTGGAGCAAACCGAGAAAACAAGACGCAAGCCGCGCGCCGATGCGATCCGCAATCGGGAACGGCTGCTGGCGGCTGCCAAGACCGTTTTCAGCAGAGGCGGCTCCGAAGCGAGTCTGGAGGCGGTCGCAAGGCAGGCGGAAGTCGGCATCGGCACGCTCTACCGCCACTTCCCCACCCGCGAATCACTATTCGAGGCGGTCTATCGGCAGGAAGTGGATCATCTCAGCGAATTGGCGGAGCAGCTGAAGGACGATGCAGAGCCGGTCGATGCGGTCCGCCGCTGGCTGCATGCCAATGTCCAGCTGGTCGCGACCAAGAAAGGCATGCTGACGGCATTGGCACTCGCTGCCTACGCCCCGTCCGAACTCTATGCCTATTCCTTCGATCGCCTGACCACGGCGCTTGGCATCCTGCTGAACCGGGCCGTCGCCGCCGGACAGATGCGGGCGGACGTGACGCCGGAAGATCTGCTGCGGGCCCTGGTGGGCATGTGCTACATGCGCGACCATCCCGGCTGGCTGGAAGCCGTGCAGCGGCTCGTCGACGTTTTCGTCGACGGCCTGTGTGTCGGGGCCGCGAAGGCGGGTTGAGCGCCCCGTCGGCTGGCCTTCTTGTGCATCAGCCTGTTTTCCGGATCCGCACCGGCACGGATTTGTAGGAAGGGGTCCCGCTTTCCTCATCCTTGTAGTCGAGGGGCACCAACCCATTGGCTTCGGGATAATAGGCCGCGACCGAGCCACGCGCGATATCATAGGCAATGGCGGTAAGCTTGAGTCGTCGCGGCTCGCCCGATGGCAGCGCCGTCTCGATCTCGACGAGATCGCCATGCTCCAGTCCCAGCCGGGACAGATCCGCCGCATTCACGAACAACACGTCACGACGGCCGAACACGCCGCGATAGCGATCATTCAAGCCGTAGATCGTGGTGTTGTACTGATCATGGCTGCGGATGGTCGCCAGCTTGAGCACGTCGGCGTCGGCGCTGGCTGTATCCTCTTCCAGCCCCTTGAAGGACAGGAACTCGGCCTTGCCCGATGGGGTCGGCCAGATGCGCTCGGTCGGCGGCAAGGGCAGGCGGAAGCCACCGGGGATGCGGATACGCTGGTTATAATCCTTGAAGTCCGGCAGGACATTCTCGATCGCATCGCGGATGAGATCGTAATCGGCCACCATCTCGGCCCAGTAGACCTTGCTGTCGGGCAGCGTCGCCATGGCGATGCCGGCGACGATGGCCGTCTCGGAGCGCAGATATTCGGAGGCCGGTGGCAGCTTGCCGCGCGAGGCATGCACCATCGACATCGAATCCTCCACCGTCACGGCCTGGGCCCCGCTCGCCTGCATGTCGCGCTCGGTCCGCCCCAATACCGGCAGGATGAGTGACTGCTTGCCGATGAGAAGCTGCGAGCGGTTCAGCTTGGTGTCGAGATGCACCGTCAGGTCGAGCTTGCGCATGGCGGCATGGCTGCGCTCGGGATCCGGCATGGCGACCGCGAAATTGCCGCCCAGGCAGATCAGGATCTTCGAGCTGCCTGCGTCGATCGCCTCCATGGCGGCCACCGCGTCATGGCCGTGATGACTTGGCGGCTTGAAGCCGAAAGTACGCTCGATACCCTCGAACAAGGGAGCATTGGGCCTTTCGGTGATGCCGACCGTACGGTTGCCCTGCACGTTGGAATGGCCGCGCAGGGGGCAGATGCCGGCCCCCGGCTTGCCGAAATTGCCTTTCAGCAGCAGGAGATTGGCGATCTGCTGCACATTGGCAGTGCCCCGATTGTGCTGCGTGATGCCCATGCCATAGGCGACGATGGTGGCGTTCGAACGGGCATAGGCCGTCGCGACCTCGCCGAGCTGGGCCTTGCTGAAGCCGCTGATGGCCTCAATGGCCTGCCAGGACGTCGCAGCGAGGTCGGCAGCGAACTCGGCAAAGCCACGTGTGTGATTGGCGATGAAATCGTGGTCGAGGACTTTGTTGTCCGATGCTTCGTCCATCTCGACCAGGGCCTTCATGACGCCCTTGAGGGCAGCGGCATCCGCGCCGACCTTGACCTGATAATAGGACGAGGCGATCCGCGTGGAACCGAAGGTCCCCATCTCGACAGGGTTCTGGGGGTCGGCGAAGCGCTCGAGCGCCCGTTCCTTCAGCGGATTGAACACGATGATCGGCACGCCGCGGCGCGAGCATTCATGCAGCGTGCCCATCATGCGCGGATGGTTGGTGCCCGGATTGTGGCCCAGCGAGAGGATCAGCTCGCAATGGTCGAAATCCTCCAGCGAGACGGTGCCCTTGCCGATGCCGATCGATTGCGGCAGGCCGACGCTGGTCGCCTCGTGGCACATGTTGGAGCAATCGGGAAAATTATTGCTGCCATATTCGCGGGCAAAGAGCTGGAACAGGAAGGCCGCCTCATTAGAGGCCCGGCCAGAGGTGTAGAACTCGGCCATGTTTGGATCGGGCAGGCTGCGCAAGGCGGCGGCGATCCGCGCGAAGGCATCGTCCCATTCGATCGGCTGATAGGTATCCGTCTCCGAATCATAGGCCATCGGATGGGTGAGGCGGCCCTCGTTCTCGAGGTGATAGTCGCTCCAGCCCAGGAGCTCGGTCACGGTGTGATCGGCGAAGAATTCCGGCGTGACGCGTTTGCTCGTCGCCTCCCAGGTCACCGCCTTGGCACCGTTCTCGCAAAACTGGAAGGTCGAGCGGTGCTCCTTGTCCGGCCAGGCACAGCCCGGACAGTCGAAACCGTCCGGCTGGTTCATCCGCAGGAAGGTCAGCGGCGCCTCGAGCACTTCCATCTGCGTGCGCACGGCCGCTGCCGTCGCCTTGAGGGCACCCCAGCCGCCGGCGGGGCTGTCATAGGCTCTGATCCCGGGAACGTCGCGCTTGCGGGCCATATATCCCTCCGCTCCTCTGAGTCTCGTTGGATCGTCGCGGGTCGCGGCCAACCCGGCCGCCCTCGCATATCGAGGAGCATACCGGGTTGTTTCGGCTCAACCCCAATCCAGCTTGCGCGTTCTCCCCATCCTGTCAACCGACATGAAAGACGCGGTCGGAAAGGTAGGCAGAGAGCCTGCGTCAGGGGAAATTGCCGCCTCTCAGATCAAGGGCGCGTAGTCGACAGCCTGCATGGCGCGATCTTCGATCACGCCGACCATCTTGCCGTCACGGGCCACGGTTTCGTCCTTGATGCGTTGCCATTCCTGATCGGCCATGAAGCGATCCCAGCTTGCTTTCATGGTCTCGGCATCCGGCCAGCGCAGCAGATAGACGAATTCCGTCCTCTCCGGCGTGGTCGTCTCCCATAGCGAAGCGAAATCAAAGCCATAGGTCTTCATGATACGGACGGCATGGTCACGAAAGCGAGCATGGAAAGCTGCCTTGTTGTGCTCGAATATTTCATAGATGCGCAATTGATAGATCATTGATTTCCTGCTCCTTCGGGCATGGCTGGAGCCGGTATGCCGAGCAAAGGCCGCCGTCATGGCAGCCGCTGCACATTTCAGGACATCGCGTCGGTCCGTGGTCTGAAGGTTCATGGCAACCGCTCCCGCTCAGCTCGGAAGCGATTTTGATCACCCAACGATCATTGTAAAATATATTATAGATAATCGATTGATAGTTATCACATATCAAGCGTACTCAACCGGCTGACGATTTCGATGAAGCTGTCGCGGATCGGCGAGGCGATATCGGCGCGCCAGCCGAGAACCATGTCCATGTGGCTCAATTCATCCGGTGCGGTGGTGACGATCGGACAAAAGGCCACGCCCTTGCGGTTCTCCTGGGTGGCCGAGGCCGGTACCAGCGCCACTCCGAGGCCGCCTGCCACCAGGCCGACGACGGTCTGCATCTCGCAGGCCTCCTGGGTGATGCGCGGCTCGAAGCCTGCATGGCGGCATAGGGCGATCAACTGGTCATGGAAGCTCACTCCCTCGTCGCGAGGAGTCATGATGAAATCCTCCCTGGCCAGTTGCTCGAGCCTTATCGCTGTACCGGCTGCGAGGGGATGATCGTCGGGTAAGGCCGCCAGGACCGGCTCACGCTCGATCCGCTCGAAGCGAATATCGGCTGCCGGTACGCCCGGCCAGCGCATGAAGCCGATATCGGCCTGTTTGCCTCGCAGGGCCTCGATCTGCTTGGCCGTGGTCGCCTCGCGCAGAACCAGTTCCACCTCCGGGAAACGGGAGCGGAAGGTTCGCAGTGCCAGTGGAACCAGATCGCGGCGGGCCGTGCCGACAAAGGTGATGGCAAGCCGACCCGCCAGTCCCGCCTCGATCCGGCGTGCGCGCAGGGCTCCCTGCTCCAGGGTTGCCAGGCAGGCTTTCGCCGTCTCCAGAAACGCGGCCCCGGCATCGGTCAAGGCGACATGACGATTGCTGCGTGTGAACAGGCGGGCGCCGACCTTCTCCTCGAGCTTGCGCACGGCCTGGCTGAGCGGCGGCTGGGCCATATGCAGGCGCTCGGCCGCGCGATGGAAATGCAGTTCCTCGGCGAGGACGACGAACTGGTGCAGGAGGCGCGTCTCGATCATCGGTCAGAACCATGGCTGCCGCTTCAAAACGAATGAGGGAGGGCATTGCCCTCCCTCACCCGCCATAGACTATCGCGAAAGCTCAGTGATGGGCCAGGATGGCCAGCAGCAGCAGCGCGACAATGTTGGTGATCTTGATCGCCGGGTTGACGGCGGGGCCTGCCGTATCCTTGTAGGGATCGCCGACCGTGTCACCGGTCACCGAGGCCTTATGGGCTTCGGAGCCCTTGAGGTGCTTGGTGCCGTTGGCGTCGATGAAACCGTCCTCGAACGACTTCTTGGCATTGTCCCAGGCGCCGCCGCCCGCCGTCATCGAGATGGCGACGAACAGGCCCGTGACGATCACGCCGAGCAGCATGGCGCCGACGGCGGCGAAGGCATCCGACTTCGAGCCGGTGATCCACAGCACCAGGAAATAGATCACGATCGGCGACAACACCGGCAGCAGCGAGGGGATCAGCATCTCCTTGATGGCAGCGCGGGTCAGCAGGTCCACCGCCTTGCCGTAATCCGGCTTGTCGGTGCCCTGCATGATGCCGGGCTTCTCGCGGAACTGGCGCCGGACCTCCTCGACGATGGCCGAAGCGGCCTTGCCCACGGCGGTCATGGCGATGCCGCCGAAGAGATAGGGAATGAGGCCGCCGAGCAGCAGACCGACGACCACGAAGGGATTGGCCAGCGAGAAGTTCGGCTGCACCCCGGCGAAGTAGGGATACTGGGCCGAATTCGAGGAGAAATAGGCAAGGTCCGAGGTATAGGCCGCGAACAGCACCAGCGCCCCGAGGCCGGCCGAGCCGATGGCATAACCCTTGGTGACGGCCTTGGTGGTGTTGCCGACGGCGTCGAGCGCATCCGTCGACTTGCGGACTTCCTTGGGCAGGCCGGCCATTTCGGCAATGCCACCGGCATTGTCGGTGACCGGGCCGAAGGCGTCGAGCGCCACCACCATGCCGGCGAGGCCCAGCATGGTCGTCACGGCGATCGCCGTGCCGAACAGGCCGGCAAGCGTGTAGGTGGCGACGATACCGGCGACGATCACGATGGTGGGCAGTGCCGTCGCTTCCAGCGAGACCGCGAGGCCCTGGATGACGTTGGTGCCGTGACCGGTGACGGAAGCCTGCGAGATCTCGCGCACCGGCCGGTAGCCGATGCCCGTATAGTACTCGGTGATCCAGACGATCAGGCCGGTCACCACCAGGCCGACGATGCCGCAGGCGAACAGGGAGGTGCCGGTGACGTCATGGCCGCCAATGGTGCCGATCGAGCCCCAGCCGATCAGAAAATGCGTGGCGACCGCCAGGCCCGCCACCGAAAGCACGGCCGAAGCGATGAAGCCCTTGTAGAGCGCGCCCATGATCGACTGGTTGGCGCCGAGCTTGACGAAGAAGGTGCCGACGATCGAGGTGACGATGCACGCCGCGCCGATACCGAGCGGATAGAGCAGCACGTTGGAGAGCACCGGCGTTCCGGCGAACAGGATCGCCGCGAGCACCATGGTGGCGACCACGGTGACCGCATAGGTCTCGAACAGGTCGGCGGCCATGCCGGCGCAGTCACCGACATTGTCGCCGACATTGTCGGCGATGGTGGCAGGGTTGCGTGGGTCGTCCTCGGGAATGCCGGCCTCGACCTTGCCGACGAGATCACCGCCGACGTCGGCGCCCTTGGTGAAGATGCCGCCGCCCAGACGGGCGAAGATCGAGATCAGCGAGGCGCCGAAGCCCAGAGCCACCAGCGAATCGATGATCTCGCGCGCCTGCTTGGGATCGGCGAAGGAGAGCTGCATCGGGCCGGTCAGCACATAGTAGTAGACGGCGACGCCAAGCAAAGCGAGACCGGCCACCAGCATGCCGGTGACAGCACCGGCCTTGAAGGCGACTTCGAGCCCCTGCCCCAGCGAGTTCATCGCAGCCTGTGCCGTGCGGACATTGGCTCTCACCGACATGTTCATGCCGATGAAGCCGGCAAGACCCGAAAGCACTGCGCCGATCAGAAAGCCGATGGCGCTCGGGATCGAGAGGAAATAAGCGACCAGCGCGAAGATGATGATGCCGACGCCGGAAATGGTGACGTATTGGCGCCTGAGGTAAGCCTGTGCGCCTTCACGCACGAAACCGGCGATTTCCTGCATCCGGGCGTTGCCGGCGGGCTGCGCCATCACCGACTGGAATGCCCAGATTCCGTAAACGAGGGAAAGCGCCCCGCACGCAATAATGACCCACAGAGAAAGCATGGACTAAATGTTCCTTGTTCTTTACTCGCACAAGCCACTGAACAAATCGCACGAACGAACGACCCCTGCCCTTCGTATCGAAGGTCAGGATATTGCAGGTGCGGCGAATCCTCCCACCGGAGCCGTCTGATTGTCCGGATTGCCGCGATGCTGCCAAAATCATACGGGCAGCGCAACCGACGCCGTGCGTTCGCGGCAAGTTCTTTCGAAGATCCTCTTGGTGCGTCACCCGCCGGAAAACTGTCACGCCTCTGTCATCGGCTCTTGCCAAGGAAGTCCACGCTGAAGCGTTTCGCAATTCGGCCATATTGCTGAAAATTGCGAAGACACGTCGAAACAACAATGACCGGGAGCAAAGACGCGTTTTCGCTGAGGCGCGTCTGTGTTCTGGCCACCGAGCGAGATTTCCATGCGCCTTCTTCGCACCATCCTTCTCACCACCCTCCCGGTTCTGCCGACGCTGGCAATGGCCGAGCCCCTTGCCATCAACGAGCCCTTCGTTTCTTCCGCCCCGGGCGAAGAGAAGATCGATTTCGCCGGCGGCAGCTTCGTCAATCATGGCCTGGTCGGCGTCGGCCGGCTGAGTGCCGACCTCAAGGACGAAAAGGGCGACACGCTCGGCTCCTTCTCCTCCATGGCGATCGATCCCAAGAGCTGGAGCAAGACCGCCACCGGCTATAAGGGCCAGCTCCGCTCCCTGCCGGACCGCGGCTACAACAATCCCGACAAGGGCCTGTTCTTTGACTACCAGGGCCGCGTCCTCGCCTTCGACTTCGCCTTCACGCCCTATTCCGGCCCTGCCCTGCCCGCCGCCGTCACCTCGCAGTCGCAGATCGAACTGAAGCCGCTCGACGGCAAGGGCGTCTTCCTCACCGGCCTCGACGGCAAGCCGACGACGGGGGCCGATCCCGCCGACAACACCGTCGAAATGAACGGCTATACCCTGCCTGTACCGCCGGCCGGAGCGCTTGGCGCCGGCTCCCTCTCCTTCGACGCCGAGTCGATCGCCTATCGTTCCGATGGCAGCTTCTATGTCGGCGATGAATATGCCGCCGCCGTCTATCTGTTCGGACCGGACGGCAAGCTGAAGGGCCTCATCCCGCCCGGCCCGGCCCTGGTTCCCACCAAGAAGGGCAAGATCAACTTCACCTCGATGGAAGCGCCCGACACCGGCCGGCGCAACAATCAGGGCCTGGAAGCGATCTCGCTGACGCCGGATGGCAAGACCCTCTACGCCGTGCTGCAAAGCGGCGCGCTGCAGGACAGCTCGGCCGGCAAGAACCAGGCGAACCGCGCCACCACGCGGATCTACGTCTATGACGTCGCCTCGGACCCGCTGCCCAAGACCCCCAAGGCCGTCTACGCGATCGAACTGCCGGTCTATTCCAAGAAAGGCGACGGCAAGATCGACAGCACGGCCGCACAAAGCGAGATGGTGGCGCTCGACGACCACCGCTTCCTTCTGCTCGCCCGCGACGGCGCCGGCCATGGCTGCGACTGCAAGAATCCGGAGATGTTCAAGGCCATCCTGGTGGTCGACACCAGCGGCGCCACCAATCTGGCCGGCACGGACTATGAAACCGGCACCAAGCCGATCGCGCCCGCCAAGGACGACCGCAATGTCCTCGACCCCACCATTACCCCTGCCCGCTCCCTGGTGCTGGTCAACCTGTTGAACGCCACCCAGCTCGGCAAGTTCGGCCTCAACATCGACAATGCCAAGTCCAACGATCTCACCCTGTCGGAAAAATGGGAAGCCATGACGCTGGTGCCCGCCCTCGACTCGGCTGCCCCGAACGATGCCTTCCTGTTCGTCGGCAACGACAACGACTTCCTCACCAGGAAGGGCGTGATGAAGGGTCAGAGCTACGACGCCGGCCTCACCAACGACACGCTGGTGCTGGCCTATCGCCTGACCCTGCCGGAAGACCTTGCCAAGGCTTTGGCAGGGAAATAAGGGCATCGATGAGAGTGGGGGTAGTTGCCCTCACCCCCGCCCCCTCTCCCAACCTGGGAGAGGGGAGCATCGGCGTCGCGGTTGATAACGGTCGGGCGAAGCGCACGACAACAAGGCGGAACACAACGCCTGCGGCTCCCTCTCCCGAATCGGGAGAGGGACAGCCCCTCAAAAATGACTGAAACTGCCTCGGGCGAACCGGACGTCGTTGCCCTCACTGTCGAACCATCTCGGAACATGATGACCCGATGTCACCACGCCGATCGGGCTGACTGGTACCCCGGACTTCCGCGCTGCCGCTTCGAAAGCGGCGCGTTGCCCGGAAGGCACGGCGCAGAGGATCTCGTAGTCGTCCCCTCCCGTTAGGGCCGTTTCCAGCAACGTCGCGTCAAGCTTGCAGGCTGCCTGCGCGGCTGGCGAAAGCGGCACGGCATCGCGTTCGACATCGGCCGACGCACCGGAAGCCCTCAGCAGCTTGGCGAGATCGCCGACGAGGCCATCGGAAATATCCATCGAGGCCGAGGCGTGGGCGAGCACCGCCGGCGCCAGCGCCGTGCGCGGCTGTGGCAGGAGGTAGCGCCTGGCCAGGTGATCGCGCTCCACCTCTGCAAGCCCGACCAAGGCAGCCGCGCCGCGACGTGCCAGCAGACCCAGAGCTCCGTCGCCGATGGATCCACTGACATAGAGGATGTCGCGAGGCTGCGCGCCGTCGCGGCGCGGAATGCGATCGGAGGGCACCAGGCCGAAGGCGTTGACGGCGATCGTCAACGGCCCCGTGGTCTTGACCGTATCGCCGCCCAGCAGAGCAAAGGCGAATTCCTTGCCGTCGACCGCCAGGCCCTCGGCGAAGCGCTGCAGCCAGTCCTCACGCCAACCCGGCGGCAGGGCAAGGCAGAGCGTATAGGCATGCGGCCGCGCGCCCTTGGCGGCAAGGTCGGACAGGTTCACGCGCAAGGCCTTGCGCGCGATGAGATCGGGATCATCGTCGGCGAGGAAATGAATGTCGGCGACAAGCGCATCGGTGGTGACCACCAGATGCTCGCCAGGCGGCACACTCAGCGTCGCAGCGTCGTCCGTCAGCCCGCGCGCACCGGGATGGGCCGCGAGCGGGGCGAAGAAGCGGCTGATCAACTGGTCTTCGGTGAGCCGCGCCATGCGAGGACTGATGCTCAGGAAGCCTGGAGATGGTCGTTGCGTTCGGCCTTGGCGATCTTGTCGAGCACGGCGTTGACCATGCCGGCCTCCTCGCGATCGAGGAAGGCATGCGCGACGCTGACATATTCGGAGATCGTCACCTTCGGCGGGATGTCCTTGCGATGCAGCAATTCATAGACGCCGGCACGCAGGATGGCGCGCAGGATGGCATCCACCCTCTTGAGCGGCCAGCCATCGGCCAGCGCCTGGTCGACCTTGGGATCGATGCTGCGCTGCTCGCGCACGACCCCGCCGACGATGTCGCGGAAGAAGCTCTCTTCGGCCGGCGAATATTCCACGCCATCGATCTCCTGGCCGATCCAGTGGTTCTCGAATTCGGCCAGCACCTCGACGACATTGGTGCCGCGGATGTCCATCTGGTAGAGCGCCTGGACGCTGGCAAGGCGCGCAGCAGAACGTTTCTGGGCGCGGCTCATGCCTCGACCCCATGCAGGCGGCGTTTCAGGGCAACCATGTGCAGGGCGGCATCGGCCGCGCCGCCACCCTTGTTCATTTCCGAAATGCTGGCGCGAACCCGGGCCTGCTCGTCATTCTCGACGGTGAGGATGCCGTTGCCGAGCGGCAAGGCGCGCTGCACCGAGATGTCCATCAGGGCGCGCGAACTCTCGCCGGCGACGATGTCGTAATGGGTGGTCTCGCCGCGGATCACACAGCCCAGGGCGATTGCCGCATCATAGGCACGGCCGCGCTGTACCGCGGCGTCGAGAGCCATCACGATGGCCGAGGGGATTTCAAGAGCACCCGGCACGGTGAGCACGTCGAAGCTGCCGCCAGCCGCCTTGATGGCGCCGGTCGCGCCGGTGAGCAGCCCGTCGGCGATCTCTTCGTAATACCGGGCTTCGACGATCAGGATATGCGGCGGTAGCGGACCGCCGAAGCCGGACTCGGTATTTTCGAAGGAAGGGGCGGAGGAACTGGAAACACGCCTGGGACCGGCCATGGGAATTCTCGTCTCAGAGGAAAGGCAGGCTCTACACGCGCCGCCTGAATGCTGTTGGATTGACGGCGTTCCTAGAGCATCGTGTCGAAAAGGGAAAGCCGGTTTTGAGCAGGAGGGATGTGACCGCGAAGCATGGCGGGGCGCGGCCTGTCTCAGCCTCCGGCGCGATCACTCCAACGTTCGGTCCCGACATCCGCCAGCCGCGCGGCATAGCGCGCCATGGTGTCGATCTCGATGTTAACAGTATCGCCCACCTCGGCATTGCCCCAGGTGGTGACGCAGAGGGTATGAGGGATCATCATCACGCCGAAATCCTGCCCCTCCACTTTGTTGACGGTCAGCGAAGTGCCGTCGAGCGCCAGGGATCCCTTCTGGGCGATGAAGCGCGACAGGGCGGCAGGCACGCGGAAGGTGAACTGCGAGGTGCCGTCCTGGTCCTTGCGATCCAGTACCGTCGCCACCCCATCGACATGGCCGGAGACGATATGTCCGCCGAGTTCATCCCCGATCCGGAGCGCCCGCTCGAGATTGAGCTTATGCCCCACGCGCCAGGCGCCGAGCGTCGTGCGCCCGATCGTCTCGGAAGAGGCATCGACGGTGAAGAGCGTGTCGCCCCCCGGCCGCAGGGCCAGACTGGTCATGGTAAAGCAGATACCGGCCACCGCCATGGAGGCGCCCACCGTCATGGTGTCGGCGGGATAGGAGCAGGCGATGGTGATGCGCTTGGCGGAGCCGTGGTCCTCCAGCGCGACGATCTCGCCAATGTCGGTGATGATGCCGGTGAACATGGCTCAGTTCCTGCGTTGAATGGTCATGGTATCACGGCCGACCATACGAGCGGCCAGATTGGGCAATTGCCCGTCAATTTTCGCCTGAAGCTGCGATGTCAGGGCCGTCACCCCCTCCCCGATCGGTTCGGGCGAGGTGAACTGCACGAACTCCTCGACGAGATCGGCCTCGACCAGGCCGGCAGCCAGCTGGGGGCCGGCTTCGACCAGCAGGCGGGTGACGCCCCGTGTGCCGAGCAGGCGCAAGGCCTCGCCGAGATCGAGGGATGCTCCCCCGCTGGGCGAAAGGGCCGAGCAGCCGATCCGCATCACCTCCACCCCCGCCTCGACCAGGTCCCGTTCCGGTTCGACGGGGGCGTCGGCGCGAGCCATGACCCATACCGGCACCTCGCGTGCCGTCTCGACCAGCCGCGAGGAGAGCGGGAGCCGCAGCCTTGAATCGAAGATGATTCTCACCGGCGACTGGGCAGCTATGCCGGGCAACCTCACGGTGAGCATCGGATCGTCCTTGAGCACTGTGCCGATCCCGACCGCGATCGCATCGCTCTGGGCCCGCATCAGGTGCACATGGGCACTCGCCTCTTCGCCGGTGATGCGAACCGGGCGCCCGCCGGGACCGGCGAGCTTGCCGTCCGCGGAGACCGCGATCTTCACGGTGACTCCGGGCCGGCCGAAGGTCACGCGCGTGATATGCCCGACATGGGCCTGGAAGGCCTCGTCCGCCAGCACACCCTCGCGAACCTCGAGGCCATAGCGCCGCAGCATGTCGAAGCCGCGCCCGCCCACGCGCGGGTCCGGATCGCGCAGCGCTCCGACGACACGCGCAACGCCGCCGCGCGCCAGGGCATCGGCGCAGGGGCCGGTGCGCCCGTAATGCGAGCAGGGTTCGAGGGTGACATAGGCGGTGGCCCCCTTGGCCAGTGCTCCAGCCTCGGCCAGCGCCTGCGTCTCCGCATGGGGCCGCCCACCCGGCTGCGTCCAGCCCCGGCCGACGATGATATCGGCGTCGCCGACCCGGCGGACGATCACGCAGCCGACAGCCGGGTTTGGCCAGGTATTGCCAAGTCCCCGCCGGCCCAGCGCCAGAGCCGCCCGCATGAAGCGTTCGTCACGCCGCAGGGCATCGATGGCGGAGACAGGCATGGCGAAAGTCACGGGAAAGCATCAAACCGGCAAGGGGGCTCGAAGCAGCAGATAGGCTTGCCGCATGCGTCATGCAAGCGCGACACGGGAATGCCGCGCCCACATGGACCGGCAGAGCTCACTCCTCGTCCACCCGCGTCTCGTCCTCGATGCTCAATTCATCGAGAACAGCCGTAAAGTCCTTGGCCTCGCTGAAATTGCGATAGACCGAGGCGAAGCGCACATAGGCGACATCGTCGAGGGCCTTGAGCCCCTTCATGACGATCCGGCCGATCTGCTCGGAGGTGATCTCGCTTTCCCCCAGGCTCTCGATCTGCCGAACCAGGCCGTTGACCAGCCGCTCAATGCGCTCCTCATCGACCGGGCGCTTGCGCAGTGCCGTGGTGATGGAGCGCGAGAGCTTGTCGCGGTCAAACGCAACCTTGCGGCCCGAACGCTTGACGACCGTCAGTTCACGCAATTGCACGCGTTCGAAGGTCGTGAACCGTCCCCCACAGTCCGTACAGACGCGGCGGCGGCGGATCGAGGTTCCGTCATCGGTGGGGCGGCTGTCCTTCACCTGCGTGTCGGGCGCACCGCAATAGGGGCATTTCATGGATTATTCCTGGGAGTGCGGACATCCGACATGCTCGCATGTCGGATGTCCGCACTTCCTATACTGCACGCGATGCGTTTCCAAGAAGCGGACGTCGCAACATGCAGACATGTGGCTGAGATATCCGCTCTCCCGGCAGCGATCAGTAGATCGGGAAGCGGCCGGTCAGCTTGTTGACCTTGACGCGCACCGCTTCTTCGACTGCGCCATTGTTGTCGGCGCCGTTCTTGGCCAGGCCTTCCAGTGCCTCGGTGATGAGATCGCCGACTTCCTGGAACTCCTCGACGCCGAAGCCGCGCGAGGTGGCGGCGGGCGTCCCAAGGCGGATGCCCGAGGTCACCATCGGCTTCTGCGGATCATAGGGAATGCCGTTCTTGTTGCAGGTGATGTGGGCGCGCTCCAGCGCCTTCTCGGCGAAATTGCCGGTGAGGTTCTTGGGGCGCAGATCGACCAGCATCAGATGGTTGTCGGTGCCGTCGGTGACGATGTCGAAGCCGTTGCTCTTGAGATTGGCGGCCAGGGCGGCGGCATTCTCGACGACTTGGCTTGCATAGGCCTTGAACTCGGGGCGCAGCGCCTCGCCGAAAGCCACGGCCTTGGCGGCGATGACATGCATCAGCGGTCCGCCCTGCAGGCCCGGGAACACGGCCGAATTCACCTTCTTGGCAATCTCCTCGTCATTGGTGAGGATGATGCCGCCGCGCGGGCCGCGCAGGGTCTTGTGGGTGGTCGAGGTCGCCACATGCGCATGCGGGAACGGCGAGGGATGCGCGTCGCCGGCGACCAGGCCGGCGAAATGGGCCATGTCGACGAAGAAATAGGCGCCGACCGCATCGGCGATCTCACGGAAGCGGGCGAAGTCCCAGTGGCGGGCATAGCCCGAGCCGCCGGCAATGATCAGCTTGGGCTTGTGCTCATGGGCGAGGCGCTCGACCTCGTCCATGTCGACGCGCTGGTCGTCGGGACGCACATTGTAGGGCACCACGTTGAACCAGCGGCCGGACATGTTGACCGCCGAGCCATGGGTGAGGTGGCCGCCGGCATTGAGGTTCAGGCCCATGAAGGTGTCGCCCGGCTTCATCAACGCCAGGAACACGCCCTGATTGGCCTGGCTGCCGGAATTGGGCTGGACATTGGCATAGGCGCAGCCGAACAGCTTCTTGACGCGCTCGATCGCCAGGTTCTCGGCCATGTCGACGAATTCGCAACCGCCATAATAGCGGCGGCCCGGATAGCCCTCCGCATATTTGTTGGTCATGATCGAGCCCTGGGCCTCCAGGACCGCCTTCGAAACGATGTTCTCGGACGCGATCAGCTCGATATGGTCGCGCAGGCGGCCCAATTCGAGATCGATGGTACGCGCCAGCTCCGGATCGGCGGAATGCAGATCGGCGGCGAAGAAGCTGTTCGACAGGGCGGCGGAGCGAGCGTCATTCATCGTGGCAGGGCCTCGTTGGAGAAGAGGCAGACGACATAACGGAGTTGCACCGCAAAGTCATGTCTGCAAGCGACCAAAGTTGCGCCATGACTGGAAAGGCAGGCTTGAAACGCAACAGCGCCACAGACGAGGCTGCGGCGCTGTCAATCTCTTTCAGGTCGGAGGGGACGACGCCCCGATCAGCCCTGCTCTTCCTTGGTGACCACGGAAAGCGAGGCGAAGCCATCCTTGTTGTAGATGTCGTCGCGGAACTCGACCAGGCCCTCGGGCGTCGCCCAGGCCGTGATATAGGCCCAGAACACCGGCACCTTGGCGGTCGGGTTGACGGTCGTCTGGGCGCCCGAACGGATCACCTCGTCGATGCGGTCGCGGGTATATTCGGTGCCCTGCAGGATCCAGGCGACCAGTTCGCGGACGTCCTGCACGCGGGCACAGCCCGAGGAGTCGAAGCGGTAGTCCGAGCCGAACACCGACTTGTAGGGCGTATCGTGCATATAGACGCCATACTGGTTGGCGATGTTGATGCGCACCTGGCCGAGCGAATTGCCGAAGCCCGGCTCCTGCCGGAAGCGCATCTTGGTGGCTTCGTCGGTGTTCCAGTTGATCTGCTCGGGCGTGAGCTCCTGGCCCTGCGGATTGAAGATGCGGATATGGTGATCGGCCAGGTAGCTCGGCTCCTTCTGCATCAGAGGGATCAGGTCCTTCTTGATGATGGAGAGCGGCACGGTCCAATAGGGGTTGAAATTGATGTTCTGCACCACGGTCGACAGGATCGGCGAGGGTCGGTCCGGCTTGCCGATCACCGTGGAGTGGCGCTGCTCGACCGCGCCGTTGTTCACCGCTTCCAGCTCGGTCGCCGGAATGTTCATCATGATGTAGCGGTTGCCCAGATTGCCCATCGAGCGCAGGCGCACGATGTTCATCTGCAGCTGCTTGATGCGGACATCGATCGGAATGGCGAGGGCGGCGCGCGAGGTATCGCCGACGACGCCGCTGGACAGGATGCCATGGCGCGACTGGAAGCGCTTCACCGCACCGTCGAGATAGGAATCGAAGACGGGCGAACCGCCGAGCGACGGCGCCAGATCGCCCGAGGCGATCAGGCGCTGGCGCAGCGAGACGACGTCGGGGCTGCGCGAGCCAAGCTGGAGCCGGCCCTTGCCGGTCACCTGGGGCCAACCGCCCTGGGCCGCGATTTCGCTATATTTCTGCAACGCATTCTGCGTGGCCTGCAAGGTGTAGGCCGAGAAAGTGGGCGAGGAACTGCTGGCCTGCCCGATGGGGCTGGCCACGGAATCGTAGCGCTCCTTCATCTCCATCTGGCCGAGGCCATAATCCTGCGCGGCGGCCGGACGCGCCAAGGCGGTCGCAGCGGCCCCGAGGGCCAAAGTGGAGAGAAAACCACGACGAGAATAGTCAGACATCTTGTTCTAATCCTGCAGCAAAGCCCGCTTGCGCCACGCACCTACCGTACCGGTAATTTCCTGCGGCCGTGAATTAGCCGAGCTCTTTACACGGGAGAGGTAAACGAACCGAGACCAAAATCAGACCTCGTCACCGGCCATTTGCGATCCCGGTATACGAAACTTGCGCAATGCCCTATCGCCAGAAAGCGGCAAAACCGGGACAAATGTGGCAAGGCCCGTCACGATCACCGCCATGTGAGCGCGAATCGCGCCTGCGTGACAAAGTTGCAACAATCCGGTCGTCGCCTCTCACGGATGGCGCCGCTCGCGCGAGGCGAGAAAGGCCAGCCCGACATAGAGCAGGATCAGAACACCGATCGTCGTCATCATCGCATATTGCCGGCCGAAGATCTCCGGACGGAACAGCGAGATGATGAAATAGCTGCCGGAAGCGATCAGCCAGATGACCCCACCCCATGTCGCCGCCATCCACAAGCCGACGGCCGCGACCAGATCGAAGACCGCGAACACGATCACCGCACTCTGGGTGAGGACCGGCATGCCGAGGAAGCGATCCGGATCGGCCTGCCCGATCCCAAGGATCAGGCACCAATGGATGATGCCCTTGGCCATCCACAGCACGGCGACGGCACGCATGAACCACAACAGGTAGGCGCCATAGGGCGGGCCGTCGCGGTCAAACTCGATATCGCTCATGTCGTGCCTCGTTGCTGTCGGTCCTTCTAACCGTGCAAGGAGCCGAGGGCAAATCACCCGGCCGCATGGAGGCGATCGAAGCCTGGCCGATGAAGGGGACGAGGAATGCCCGCCATCTCGCGGGTGCTCCCCGGTTTTTGACCATCGAGCCCCTGCATTTGCCGCTGCCGGGGTGTGACATGACGGCATGCCTCCGCTGCACCGGATGTGATAGAACCTTTCCAAAGTTCATTTCGAAGAGACTGCCATGCCTTCCTCCGTCACCCCGCTCAAGCCCGCCCTCGCCTCCGCCTCGGACCGTCTCGACCTCGTCGAGCGCCCGCGCCGCAACCGCAAGAGCGAATGGGCCCGCCGGCTGGTGAAGGAGAATGTGCTCACCACCAATGATCTGATCTGGCCGATCTTCGTGCAGGAAGGCGAGAATCTGAGGAGCCCCGTAGCGGCGATGCCTGGCGTCGACCGAGTCAGCATCGACATCGCCGTCGAGGAAGCGCAGCGGGCCGCCGCCCTCGACATCCCCGTGGTGGCGATCTTCCCCTACACCGATCCTTCGCTGCGCGACCCCACCGGGAGCGAGGCCCTGAACGCGCAGAACCTGACCTGCCGGGCCTGCCGCGCCATCAAGGCCAAGGTGCCCGAAATCGGCCTGCTGACCGACGTGGCGCTCGATCCCTACACTTCGCACGGCCATGACGGGCTGCTGGAAGCAGGACGCATCCTCAATGACGAGACCGTCGCCCTGCTGGTGCGCCAGGCCTTGGTCCAGGCCGAATCCGGTTCCGATATCATTGCACCGTCCGACATGATGGACGGCCGCGTCGGCGCCATCCGCGCCGCACTCGATGCCGCCGGTTTCCTCGACGTGCAGATCATGGCCTATTCGGCCAAATATGCCTCGGCCTTCTACGGCCCGTTCCGCGAGGCGGTCGGCTCCTCCCGCGCGCTCAAGGGGGACAAGCGCACCTATCAGATGGACTATGCCAATTCGGACGAGGCTGTACGCGAGGCCGAGCTCGACATCGCCGAAGGCGCCGACATGATCATGGTCAAGCCCGGCCTGCCCTATCTCGACATCGTCGCCCGCCTCAAGCAGAGCTTCGGCCGCCCGACCTTCGCCTATCAGGTCTCGGGTGAGTATGCGATGATCATGGCCGCCGCCCAGAACGGCTGGATCGACGGCGAAAAGGCGATGATCGAGAGCCTCACCGCCTTCAAGCGTGCCGGCGCCGACGGCATCCTCACCTATTTCGCACCGCGCGCCGCCGAATATCTGCGCGGCAGATAGCAGGCCGGCCTATCTATCGATATGGCCGAGATCGCGATCGGGATCGAGCCGGTCGCGCACCAGCTGCTTGAGAGCTTTGACGTCGGGAAAGCCGCCGTCGCGCTTGCGCTCCCAGATCTCCTGGCCCTCATATTCGATGCGGAAGGCACCGCCGGTGGCCGGTACCAGCGTAACCTCGCCCAGATCTTCCGAAAAGGTCGAGAGCAGTTCCTGGGCCATCCAGGCTGCCCGGAGCAGCCATTGGCATTGCCGACAATAAACGATGGTCACACTGGGCTTGCCGTCACGCATCACGAGTCTCGAAACAGGAAAGGGATTCGACGATATCCCCGCCGCCGCCTCAGGAAAAGCTCGCGATTGAGTGGCCCCTCACCCGGGACGGCCGGGTTTGCTGTCCGAATCGCGGCAAGCCTGTAATCTGCTTGCAGGCAGCGCCGACATAAAAATCGGGTCAACCGGTGTGGCGCGAAGATTCAGGCGGCACCCTTGATCCATCGTGTCATCGCCTTGCTTCTCGTCACTTTGTGCCTGGCTTCCTGTCGCGACAGCCTCGACCCGCAGGAAATCCGCATCTGCCGGCAGACATTGCCCGCCGTGGCGCTCGACGCAGACGGACTTACGGTCACTGCCGTTACCCCCGCCTCGCCACCGTTCAAGATCCGCATCGACTATCGGACGCTACATCAGGGACGCAGCAGCAATCACAGCGTGTTCTGCGCCTTCGGACCGAGCCCGCCGGATAACCGGTTCATCGAGCTGAGTGCCCTGGCCGCGGACGGCAGAGCCTTTGCTGCCTGGAAGCTCCACCTCCTCAAGCGCTATTGGCTCGAACGCCCCGAGGCCGCCCTTGCCGATCCGGGCCCCGGTGAAACCATAGCCGATATCCCCGAGGTCCCCAGCAGCATTGCCTTTCTGGTGCAGAGTCTCGGCAACGGGGTGCCGACCACGGCCATGACCATGCTGATCGCAGTGGCCTATGCCCTCGTCTTCGGCCTGGTCCAGCGCATCAACCTGGCCTTCGGGGATTTCGCCACGCTCGGCGGCGTGATGAGCGTCTCGATCATGCTGATCATGCTGGCGCTCGGCTCCCGCTCTCCGGCCCTGGACCTCGTCGTCGTGTTCGCGGCTGCGGTCGGCCTCGTGGTTCTCGCCGGTCATATCGTGGAAAAACTGGTCTTCGCCCCCCTCGCCTTCCGGCGCGGCCAGACCATCCTGATCGCAACGGTGGCCGTGGCATCGGTCATGCGCGAGGCGATGCGCGTCGCCCAGGGTCCCAATGATCGCTGGGCACCGCCGGTCACCAGTCCCTATCTGCCGGTGGTGCGATCGGGCGATTTCGTCGTCCATTTCACCGTCATGCAGATGTCGATCGGTGCGGCCGCGGCCATCGTCGCCATCGCCGTCGTCGTGCTGATGCACCGCAGCGAGCTCGGCCGGCGCTGGCGCGCGATATCGGACGATGCCCTGATGGCCAACCTTGTCGGGATCTCGAGCCGGGGCATGCTGGCCTTGACCTTCGGCCTCGCCTCCGCGCTGGCCGGTTTCGCCGGTTTCATCATGACCGTCTATTACGGCGGAGCCGATGCTTATGGCGGAGCCATGATCGGCTTGAAGGGCCTGGTCGCAGCCGTCATCGGCGGCATCGGTTCGATCGAAGGGGCGCTGCTCGGCGGCCTCGTGCTCGGCCTGTTCGAGGTTGTCTGGCAGGCCTATTTTCCGATCGAGCACCGGGACGTGGCCGTGATGACCTTTCTTGTCCTCATGCTGATCTTCCGTCCGGGCGGGCTGTTCGGCTTTGCCGATGCCACCCCCCGGCAGGTCTGACGACCGGCTTCAAAAACGGCGCCGGGCGCGATAATTTGATCTCGCCCGCCAGCAGGACTCTGGCGAGACGCGGCGCCCGGTGGTAGCTTTCGCCTTCATGCATGGAGAATGGCGTTGAGCATTGAAATACGCGACTCACCGCAATTCTATCTGACCGCGCCATCGCCCTGTCCCTATTTGAAGGGCAAGCAGGAACGCAAAGTGTTCACCCACCTGATCGGTGAGCGGGCCGCGCGCCTCAACGATGTGCTCAGCCATGGCGGCTTCCGCCGCTCGCAGACCATTGCCTACCGGCCGGCCTGCGAAAACTGCAAGGCTTGCGTTTCGGTGCGCGTGCCGGTTGCCGATTTCATCAGGACGAAATCTTTCCGCCGCGTGCAGGCCGACAATCGCGACGTCGTTTCGCAAATGCGCAGTGCCACGCCGACCTCGGAACAATATTCCACCTTCAGGGCCTATCTCGACCAGCGCCATGCCGATGGCGGCATGGCCGACATGACGGTGCTCGACTATGCGATGATGGTCGAGGATACCCATGTGAACACGCAATTGGTCGAGTACCGGCTATCCGGTGCCGGCCTGCCGTTGAACCGGCAAGGCGAGGGTCCGCTGGTCGGCGTTTCGCTCACCGATGTGCTGGCCGACGGCCTGTCGATGGTCTACTCGTTCTATGAGCCGGGCATGGCGGCACGCAGCGTCGGCACATTCATGATCCTGGACCATATCGCCCGTACGCAGGCGATGGGACTGCCCTATCTCTATCTGGGCTATTGGGTCGAGGGATCGCGCAAGATGGCCTATAAGGGGCGCTTCCTGCCGCAGGAACGGCTCGGCCCCAATGGCTGGGATCGCGTCGAGAAATAGCGGCCGTGGCGTTTGGTGACGGGGCGTCACGCCAAGAATCTCCACGATCCGTCACCCCGCCATCATGTTTCTGAACGTCAGATGACCAGGGCGTTCGCGCCTCGTTCAGGCAGGAACTGGCATCGTGTCCTCATTGCTCCTTGAGTTCCTACGAGCTCGAGCCCCCTCAATGAGGTAACCGATGAACCTTCTCGGCAAGACCATGATTGCGGCCTCCTTCGCGCTGACGGGCCTGATGGCCAGTGTCGGCACGTCCTCGGCCATGAACGTCGCTCCGGCGACGCCAGGCGCTTCGCCGCTGGTCCAGGATGTCCGCTGGGGCTGTGGCCCTGGCTGGCAGCCCAATCGCTGGGGCCGCTGCGTCCCAGTCCGCCGTCCCTACTATGGCTATGGCGGCGGGTATGGCTATGGCGGTGGCTGGGGTCCTCGTCCCCGCTGGGGCTGGGGCGATGGCTACCGTCCCCGCCATGGCGGCTGGGATCGCCCCTATTATCGCGAACGCCGCTGGGACAATTATTGAGCCCACCAAACGAGTTCCAGGGGGCGGTAGCGTATAACCGCCCCTCTTCCCCTATCCGGCCGAGCCACCGGTGTCCTGCGTAATTGGCTCACATTCGGAAACGGTGCCCCAGGCAAGCCCCCATATCGCGTAGGCAAGACGCCTATGGAGGCTTTACGGACGCTCCGGCCAGGCGCGGCTTGTCAGGCTGCAATGCCGCGCCGAACCTGGTATCCGCGCCTGACGGCACCGTTTTGACTGAGAGCGCCGTTGCTGCCCCCGCACCCTGCCTCAAGAGACCAGGCGCGCATCCAGCCTGGCTGCCGCTTCCACCACGGCTCGCCTTTCGGGCATGCCGTCCCAGCCATTGCCGAGGCCGCATTTGAGGCTCGCGGCCGCGCTGGCAAATCGAGCAGCATCGATCACGGACCGCCCCTCCGCCAACCCGGCGGCCAGGGCACCATGAAACACATCACCCGCACCGGTGGTGTCGAGCACACTCACCGGCAAAGCCGGCACCAGGGTCAGCCTGCTGTCGACCCACCATAGCGAGCCCCGTGCGCCCAACGTGACGCCAAAGGTGCCGCCAAGGCGCCGAGACAACGCTTCGCAGCCTTTCGCATCCGGTTGCGCCCCGGCGCTGGCAAGCGCAAATCCATCCTCCGAGAACACCGGCAGGCTCGCGCGTCGTGCCAGCTCCAACAGCCGCGCCGGATCGGTCACTTCCGCATCGAGCACCGACGGGACGCCCGCGGCAGCAGCCGCATCCAGCACCGTAAAAGAGGCTTCGTGCCAATTGATATCGGCAAGCACCGCGCCCGCCTTGGCAATGTCCTGCAAAGGCAGATGGGCCGGCGAGGCCGGCAGGTCGGTGTGATCGTGACCGACGATGAGCCGTTCGCCCTGCCGATCGACGATCACCACGGCGGAGATGGTATCCATCTCCCCGCTGCATTTCACGCCGTCGATCCCGACGCCGTGATGGCGCAGGCGCTCGCATAGGAAAGCCGCTTCGGCATCGTCACCCAAACGGCTCCACAATTCGACCGGCTGCTGCAAGCGGGCGCAGGCGACCGCGGCCGTCGCGGCCGGACCGCCTCCCCGCTTGAAATGGTGCCGGGCCGTGACCTTGATGGCCTGCCGCGGCATTTCATCGATTTCCAGCACCTGGTCCACCGTCGTGGTGCCGACGCAGATGACGGCTCCCCTCGTTCTCATCGGCTCTTGCATGATCGCTTGTCTTCGCCGCCCGAAGCGTTCTGCAGGCGGACCTTATGGGTTGTTTCCTCGCGATGATATAAAGCCAGTTTGTCAGACAAAACAATATGGCCATCGGCTCATCTGGCGGGCACCGAAGCGGCGCGAACCATGATCAGGGCGGCTTGGCAAGCCTGACCAAACGTCAGCTTCCGTACCGATATAACACCCGCGTCACGCTCGTGCTGGTGTTGTCGGACCAACGTTCGGGAGGATCGAGGAAGAGCGCATGTTGCAGCTATGGACAAAAGCGCTCGCCTCGCACTGCTGTAACAACTTACCGGCGGACTTGGTCGCTTGCGCTCTTCGTGAGGCAATGAAAAGCCCGGTCCACGCAAACGCGGCCGGGCTTTCGCATGTCGGGCAACCGGGTGGCTCGAATCGGGCATCCGACCACCGTGTCTGGTCAATCACGACGGACCGGGCTCGCAATGGCGCTGTGGCTGAAACCGATTTCGGCAAGACCCTTTTGGGTCGGTATCCGATGGGTCTCCCGGCGCTTTTGACAGGCAGGAAACGCCCGACAGCAGATGTGCAATCTGGCAATGAGACTGACAAGGATCATCGCTACCTAAGGAAATTCACCGTTTGTTGCGGTGCAATATAGCGCGCCAACCGGCCTCCAGCGACGCGAGTGCGTAGCTGGCATGCGGGCCTTTCGCAACAGCCCCAACCCAGGAGCTAGGACTATCGCCTACCTGACTAACCAACCGCCCTCCGAGTTGTCGAAGGGACCCAACACGCATTTTGCACCTATCAATACGACCGATCGCACGGATGAGATCGAGGAAAGTTCACCTATGCCCCTTCTGTCGGCATTCACCGTCGCTCCCACCATCGAGACGTCGCGCTTGATTTTGCGTGCGCACAGACCCGGCGATCTGGAGAGCGTCACGGCCATGTGGGCAGAGCCCGCGGTGCTTCGTTATGTGCGCAAATCCCCCTATCCGCGCGAGGAAGTCTGGACCCGCATGCTGCGTTATGCCGGCCACTGGCTCTGGATGGGGTTCGGCTTCTGGATCGTGACCGACAAGACGGACGGGCGATTCCTGGGCGAAGTCGGCATCCATAATTTCGAGCGCGACATGGAGCCTGAATTCTCAGGCACACCCGAACTCGGCTACTCCCTGATCGGCGCGGCCCATGGCAAGGGCTATGCCACCGAGGCAGCCAAGGCGGTGCTGAACTGGTTCGACGGCCATATCGATCTGCCGCATACCAACTGCATGACGAGCCCCGACAACATCCACTCCCAGCGTGTCGCCCTCAAATGCGGCTATGAATATCTGCGCCAGTCCATTCATCTGGGTTCCC
This sequence comes from Labrys sp. (in: a-proteobacteria), assembly GCF_047605565.1. Lineage (NCBI taxonomy): Bacteria > Pseudomonadati > Pseudomonadota > Alphaproteobacteria > Hyphomicrobiales > Xanthobacteraceae > Labrys > Labrys sp. (in: a-proteobacteria). Next base: position 151,595 of record NZ_JASGFM010000005.1, on the reverse strand, counting down.
CCGTTGCGATCTTTCGCAGGCGCAGAGTCATCGCACCGACGCCATGATGCGATGTGAAACCACGGCTTGTTCTCCTTGATGACGTTAAGGACAGCAAAACCTTGACTGAAATTCGATCAGAAAAGCTTGCCGGCGTGAAGCGCCGGCAAGCTTTTGCCGAAATGGAAACTGATCCGAGCTGATGAAGGTTCCTCTTTTTTCTTTGGCAGACTCGGTCTATCACCAGGGTGTGCCGTACCTTCGCCGTATTCCTGATCACACAAATAGGCATTCCGGCTGAGGCTTATCCAGAGTCGGCGGCGGGCAATATCCGCCGAAAATGAGGGAGTTAGAATGATGCTTCGTTCCGCCATCATTGGTACCGGACTACTGATCGCCAGCGCGGTCGCGCTTGCTGCGCCAGCGCAGGCGCTCACCATGAAGGAGTGCAGCGACAAATATCAGGCCGCAAAGACCGCGAACACGCTGAACGGCGCGACCTGGAACGACTTCCGCAAGGCACAATGCGGCACGGAAGCAACGCCGGCTGCCACCGCGCCGGCAGCACCTGCAGCTCCCGCCGCGACGACGGCTGCCAAACCGGCTCCGGCCGCCAAGCCGGCTCCGACCGCCGCCACCTCGGGCAGCGCCGTGTTCCCGTCGGCCATCGATCCGAAATATGCCAAGGAATCGGCCGGCAAGCAGCGCATGCATACCTGCCTCGACCAGTATAATGCCAACAAGGCCAACAACGGCAATGGCGGCCTGAAATGGATTCAGAAGGGCGGCGGCTACTACAGCGAATGCAACAAGAAGCTGAAAGGTTAATTCTCTTCTTCTTCATCATGCGGCCACGGATACCCTCCGCGGCCGTTTTCTTTTACCGCTGATGCAAGGCGTTCAAGCCTTCACTTCCACCCAGCGGCCTTTGGCAAAGCTGTCCGCGATGGCGTGGATGGTACGCTCGATGGCAAGGCCATCGTCGAAGTCGAACACCGAGGCCTTTTCGCCCTCGATGCGGGCGATCAGTTCGCGGCATTCGATCACTTTCAGATCGTTGAAACCAAGCCCGTGGCCAGGCGCCGGAATGAAGCGATCATAGGGCTTGTGCACCGGCGCACTGAGAATGGTCCGGAACCCCTGGGTTTCCTCGTTGCCCTCGCGGCGGAAAAGCTGCACCTCGTTGAAGCGTTCCTGATCGAACACGATGGCGCCGGCATCGCCAAAGATCTGCAGTTGGATGCGCCCCTTGCGCCCCCAGGCGGCGCGATTGACGGTGAGCACCCCCGAAGCGCCGCTCTCCAGGCGCAGCAAGGCGGTGGCGATGTCATAGTTCTCGATGGCTCGCCTGCCGCCATCGGGGTGGGGACGGTCCGCATAGGGCCTTGCCATCTCGCCGAACACTTCGGCGACCCCGCCGAGAACAAAACGCAGCAGGCTGAGGGGATGCACGGCAAAATCGTCGAGGGCCCCGTACCCGGCGCTGGCCTCGTTGCGGGTAGCAAAGGGGGTTTGCCGGTCCGCCATGAAATCCTCGTCCATCTCCAGGCGGACATGATTGATGACGCCGATCGCCCCCTCGCCGATCAGCTTGCGGATCAGGCGCATGGCGGGATTTTGAATATAGTTGTAGCCGAGCACCGCCACCTTGCCGCTGCCGCGCCAGGCGGCGTGCATCGCCTGCGCGTCGGCAAAGACGGTCGCCATCGGCTTTTCGCACCAGACATGCTTGCCCGCCTCCAGCGCCGCGATCGCCATCTCGGCATGAAAACGGTTGGGCGTGGTGATCGAGATCACGTCGATCTGCGGGTCGGCCAGGAGTTCACGCCAGTCTCCGGTCGAGGTCGCGAAGCCGAGTTCCATTGCCTTGGTGCGGGCGAGATCGGCGGACGCCTCGGCAAGCGCGACCAAACGAGGCCTGATGACGTCACCGAAGGTCGAGGCGACCGCATTCCACGCCAAGGCGTGACATTTGCCCATATATCCCGTGCCGATCAGGCCAACACCGAGCCCCTTGCCATCCGATTTGGCCAACGCGTTCATCACTGCTCTCCCTTTATGTCCATTCGCCATACCGCCTTGGTATGGCCGTCATTCCATTTCATTGTGCGACGCAGCACAGATTTGTTGTATGCTGCAGTGCATCAAAATCGGCACAGATCGATTCGACTCACCGCGGGCGGGCTGCCGTCTCTCGGGGAAAGAAAGGATATCCATGCTGGCTCCGCGGTTCGCCGTCGCAGCCAAGGGGACAACTGCCATGCTGTTTACTGGCATCATCGCGGCCTTGATTGCCCGCATCATCGACAATCCGGCCCGGCGCACGCCGCCGCCCTCCACCGACGCGCCACGCGATCGGGATGAGGAGAAGCCGACAACCGACGGTATCGATCCGCACACGCGCCGGTGTTGAGCCGATCCACATCCGCGATTGCGAAACGGGTTTCGCGGTCTTTCCAGTTGCACTACCCTTCCGTTGGGCGTGCCTTTGCGGCACGATCCGGCATCGCTGCCGCGTGGCACCACCGGTAGGGTGTCAATGATAGGGAGGGCAGCGAGCACACTGCCCCGCTTCTGGAACGGGACATGGCCATGGCTGAGGACGAGACGCGCGACTTTACCGATTTTTCCGCGCGCCTCGCCGATCGCATCGATCAATTGCCCAAACGCCTGCGGCAAGTGGCTCATTTCGCCAACGACCATCCCGATGAGGTCGCCCTCGGCACCGCCGCCTCGGTGGCAGAGAATGCCGGCGTGCAGGCCTCGACCCTGGTGCGCTTCGCCAAGACGCTCGGCTATTCCGGCTTTTCCGATCTGCAGCAGGTCTTCCTCGCCCGGCTGAAACAGCGCTTTCCCGATTATCGCCAGCGCGTGGCGCTGCTGCGGACCGAAGCGAATGAGGGCTCCCTGTCGGCGCCGCTGCTCAACGGCTTTGCCGACGCAGCCACGCTGTCGATCGAGCGGTTGCGGGCGTCGGCCGATCCCGAAATGATCGATGCGGCGATCGAATTGCTTGCCGGTGCCGACATCATCCATCTGGTCGCAGCCCGCCGGCTTTTCCCGGTGGCGGCCTATCTCGCCTATGCCTTCGGCAATCTGGGCCAGCGCTGCGCGCTGGTCGACCATGTCGGACAGCTCGGCAAGGAGCAGATTTCGCTGGCGGGGCCCAGGGACGTGGTGCTGGCGATTTCCTACAACCCCTACTCGCCCGACACCGTCGAACTGGCTGGGATCGCGCATCAGCGCGGCAATGCCATCCTGGCCATTACCGACAGCCCGGCAAGCCCCCTGGCCCGCCTCGCCCGCATTCGCCTGGATGTGGAAGAAGCCGATCATGGTGCCTTCCGTTCGCTGGCGGCGACCTTCGCTTTGGCCATGACGCTGGCCGTGGGCACGGCCGAACATAAGGGGCGCGACTGACAAGGGGTGTCCCCTGGGAGCGCGGAGGTCCTCGTCCGCGCTTGCCAACGCTCGGCTTGCCATGAAAGGCGGGTCGTCCGGCACTTCTTGAGTGCCCAGGGACGTCCGCGCTCCAAGGCAAATCCAACCGGCCTATATTTTCACCGTCATCCCCGTCTGGGCCGCCTGCGTGGCGGCATCAGCCAGAATCTGGGCCTTCAGACCGTCCTCGCCCGAGGGATTGGGCGACTTGCCCGCCAGGATGGCGTCAAGAAAGGCCGTCATCTCGAGACGATAGGCCTCGGCATAACGTTGCAGGAAGAAATCCTGCACGGGATCGGCCAGGAAACCGGAGCCGGTCGCCACCTCGACAGTGGTCTTCGGCACGTTGTGGGCGCGGATCAGGCCCTTGGAGCCATGCACCTCGATGCGCTGGTCATAGCCGTAGGTGGCGCGGCGCGAATTGGAGATCTGCGCGATCTTGCCCGACGCCGTCTTCAGGAGCACGGCGGCCGTATCGACGTCGCCAGCCTTGCCGATGGCTGGATCGACCAGGGCCGAAGCGACCGCGTGCACCTCCACCGGCTCCTCGGCCAGCAGGAAACGGGCAAGGTCGAGATCGTGAATCATCATGTCGCGGAAGAGCCCGCCGGAGCCTTCGATATAGGAGACCGGCGGCGGCGACGGGTCACGCGAGATGATGGTGACCAGTTCCACCTCCCCGATCGCGTCCTCGGCGATTCGGTGCTTGAGGGTGGCGAAATTGGGATCGAAGCGGCGATTGAAGCCGATCATCAGGGGCTTGCCGGCCTTGGTGACCTCGGCGAGGCAGTGGCGGATCCGGTCGGACGACAGATCGACCGGCTTCTCGCAGAACACGGCCTTGCCGGCCTGCACGGCCCGTTCGATCAGATCGGCATGGGTGTTGGTCGGCGTGCAGATGAGCACGGCGTCGACGTCGGCGGCGGCGATGGCCTCGTCGATCGTGCTGACGCGGGCGCCCGTCTCGGCCGCCAGGGCCTCGGCGGAGGGCCCGTGCGGATCGGAAACCGAAATCAGTCTGGCCTGCGGATGCAGTGCCGCATTGCGACCATGGATCTTGCCGATGCGGCCAGCGCCGAGAACTGCGAGACGAACCATTTCTCTCCCCAATCGTTTGATTTGACCCGAGGACCGGGCCTGTTTGCTGTAGGATAATCGTCAACCATCGCGCCATGCCACCGAATCGCGGCCATGCACGCAAAAGCGGGCGGCGGCACAGGCTTCACGTCAAAATATGGCATTTTTATTCTATATTGACAACATAATAGAATATATGTTTCATTTTTGAAGCGCCGATCGAAGGGATGAAGCAACCGCCGCAAGGCCCGCCGACGCGCGAGACAACAACAAGGCGACAGGCCGGCACGCAGTCGCCAAGAGGAAACGTTTAGAGCCGGCCGTTTCCGCCCGTTGCGGTTGCCTTGTGCATCCGCTGTTCCATGGCGGGCCGGTCCGTCTGTCTGGAGGTCAAGCATGAGCACGCCCGCACTCGATGTCATCACGATCGGCCGCGCTTCGGTGGATCTTTACGGCCAGCAGGTCGGCGGCAGGCTGGAGGACATGTCCTCCTTCACCAAGGCCGTGGGCGGCTGCCCCGCCAACATCGCCATCGGCACGGCGCGCCTCGGCCTGAAATCGGCCCTGATCACCCGGGTCGGCGACGAGGCGATGGGACGCTTCATCCGCGAGCAGATGCAGCGCGAGGGCGTGGCGACCGAAGGCATCCACACCGATCCCGCTCGCCTTACCGCGCTGGTCATCCTCGGCGTGCGCGACGAAAAGCAATTCCCTCTCATCTTCTACCGCGACAATTGCGCCGACATGGCGCTCGACGAAAGCGACGTCGACGAGGCCCTGATCGCCTCTGCCGCCGCCATCGTGGTCACCGGCACGCATTTTTCCCAGCCCAACACCGATGCGGCCCAGCGCAAGGCCATCCGCCTTGCCAAGAAGCACGGCCGCAAGGTGGTGTTCGACGTCGACTACCGGCCCAACCTCTGGGGCCTCGCCGGACATGGGGCGGGCGAGGAGCGCTATATCAAGGCCGATCACGTCACCCAGCATCTGCAGACTATACTGCCCGATTGCGACCTGATCGTCGGCACGGAAGAAGAACTCGCCATTGCCGGCGGTTCGGAGGACACGCTCGAGACGCTGCGGCGCATCCGTTCCATCTCCGACGGCACCATCGTCTGCAAGCGCGGCCCGATGGGCTGCGTCGTCTTTCCCGGTGCCATCCCGGCCAGCCTGGATGACGGCATTCGCGGGCCGGGATTTCCGGTTGAGGTCTACAACGTCCTTGGTGCTGGCGACGCCTTCCTGTCGGGCTTCCTGCGCGGGTGGCTGCGCGGCGAGCCGCTCGAAACCGCCTGCGCCTATGCCAATGCCAGCGGTGCCTTCGCGGTCTCCCGCCTGCTCTGCTCGCCCGAGATCCCGACCTTCACCGAACTCAGCTATTTCCTCGAACATGGCAGCAAGGAACGGGCCTTGCGCAAGGATGCTGCCATCAACCATATCCATTGGGCCACCACCCGCCGCCCGGCCGCTGAGGGGCTGATGGCGCTCGCCGTCGACCACCGCGCTCAGATGGAAGCGATGGCGGACGAAATCGGCGTATCTCGAGAGCGTATCTCCGCCTTCAAGGCCCTGGCGGTCAAAGCTGCCGCCAGGATCGCAGGTGGGCGGCCCGGCTTCGGCATGCTGATCGACGGCATCTATGGCCGCGAAGCCTTGTTCCGCGCGGCCGATCACCCCTTCTGGATCGGCAGGCCGGTCGAGCTTCCCGGCTCCCGCCCCCTGGAATTCGAGGGTGGCCCCGATGTCGGTACCAGCCTGATCGAATGGCCGGTCGGACACACGATCAAGTGCCTCTGCTTCTATCATCCCAGCGACCCCCCTGCTCTCAAGGAGCAGCAGGAGCGCCAATTGCTGCGTCTTCACGCGGCTGCACGCACGGTGGGCCGCGAATTGCTGATCGAGATCATCGCGGGCAAGCATGGTCCACTCGAAGACGACACGGTATCGAGCGTGGTGCAGCGCCTCTACGACCTCGGCATCAAACCCGACTGGTGGAAACTGGAGCCACTGAAGACCGCCGCGGCCTGGCGCGCCGTCGCCGCGGTGATCGAGCGTAACGATCCGCTCTGCCGTGGCATCGTACTGCTTGGCCTGGAAGCACCGGAGGAGGACCTCGAGGCTGCCTTCGCCGTGGCTGCGAGTGAACCGATGGTGAAGGGCTTCGCCGTCGGACGCACCATCTTCAATGAACCGGCCCGTGCCTGGCTGCGCGGGGCTCTCAGCGACGATGATGCGGTCGACGCGATGGCAACGCGTTTCGCCAGGCTGGTTCAGGCCTGGGAGAGTGCCTCGGGACAGGCTGCGGCGGCCCAATAGCACTCGCGAAGCAGCTTCGCGCTGGCTATGGTCCGGCATTCCAAGCGAGGTCCGCAAGGGGCCTCCACTTCTCGACAAAGACATTTGGAGCAGGCCACTCAACCATATTGACAGTTGAGTCCAATATGCTCAGGGAGAGATTTCGTGGCAACCATCCGTCTCACAATGGCCCAGGCCCTGGTCCGCTTCCTCACCGCTCAGAAGACAGTCGTCGACGGGCAGACGGTGCCGATTTTCGCTGGTGTCTTCGCCATTTTCGGCCATGGCAACGTCGCCGGTATCGGCGAGGCCCTCTACCAGGCGCGCGAGACCCTGCCGACCTATCGTGCCCACAACGAGCAGTCGATGGCCCATGCCGCCACCGCCTATGCCAAGGCGATGCGACGGCGCCGCATGATGGCCTGCACCACCTCGATCGGGCCGGGCGCCACCAATCTGGTCACGGCCGCGGCGGTTGCCCATGTCAACCGCCTGCCCCTCCTCCTGCTGCCCGGCGACGTCTTCGCCAATCGCCGGCCGGATCCAGTGCTGCAGCAGTTGGAGGATTTCGGCGACGGCACCGTCACCCCGAACGATGCCTTCCGGCCCGTCTCGCGCTATTTCGACCGCATCACCCGCCCCGAGCAGATCATTCCGGCCCTGGCACGGGCGATGACGGTGCTCACCGATCCGGCCGATTGCGGGCCGGTGACCCTCGCGCTATGCCAGGACGTGCAGGCCGAGGCCTATGACTATCCCGCTTCCTTCTTCGAAGAACGAGTCTGGACGAGCCGGCGTACCCGCCCCGACGAAGACGAGTTGGCCGCCGCGGTCACCGCCCTGAAGGCCGCCCGCAAGCCTGTGATCGTCACCGGCGGTGGCACGCTCTATTCGCAGGCTGAAGGCACTCTCGCCACCTTTGCCGCCAAACATGGTATTCCGATCGGTGAAACCCAGGCCGGCAAGAGCGCCATCGCGCTGGACGACCCGCTCGGCATGGGCGCCATCGGCGTCACCGGCACCGGTGCTGCCAATGTGGTGGCCGAGGAAGCCGACCTGGTGCTGGCCGTGGGGACCCGCTTGCAGGATTTCACCACCGGCTCCTGGGCTCTGTTCAAGGCCGACACGCATCGCATCGTCGGCCTCAACACCCAGCCTTTCGATGCGAGCAAGCACCGCGCCTTGCCGTTGGTCTGCGATGCCAAGGTCGGGCTGGAACTGCTCTCGCATGCCCTCGGCGACTGGAAAGCGCCGACGTCATGGACGGACAAGGCGATCGCAGGCCGCGAAGCATGGCTGAAGACGGCCAGCCGCTACACCGACGCCAGCAATGCCGAACTGCCCTCAGACGCCCAGGTCATCGGTGCCGTGCAGCGGGTCGGCAAGCCCACCGACATCGTGGTCTGCGCCGCCGGCGGCCTGCCCGGTGAGCTCCACAAGCTCTGGCAGGCAGGCGCGCCCGGCGGCTATCATATGGAATATGGCTATTCCTGCATGGGCTACGAGATTGCCGGGGGGCTCGGCGTGAAGATGGCCGAGCCTGACCGCGAGGTCATCGTCATGGTCGGTGACGGCTCCTATCTGATGGCCAATTCCGAAATCGCCACCTCGATCATGGCCGGCGCCAAGCTGACCATCGTGGTGCTCGACAACCGGGGCTATGGCTGCATCAACCGCCTGCAGCGCGCAACGGGCGGCGAGAGCTTCAATAACCTGCTGCGCGACACCCGCCACGACGTGCTGCCGGACATCGACTTCACCGCCCACGCCGCCAGCCTCGGCGCGCACGCCGTCAAGGTGAAGAGCCTGGCCGAGCTGGAGGCTGCCGTCACTGCCGCGCGCGGGCACAGCCGCACGTCTGTGGTGGTGATCGATACCGATCCCTTGGAATCAACCGATGCGGGCGGGGCCTGGTGGGACGTTGCCGTCCCCGAGGTTTCCCAGCGCCGCGAGGTCGAGGCGGCCCATGCGGCCTATGTCCAGAAAAAAGCCCTACAGCGCGTGGGCGACTGAGCATCACCGGGGGGCAGGTCTTCAGACCCGCCTTCTCCCCGACTCCCACCCATAAGAATGCCGGGTCTGAAGACCCGCCCCCGAACCCAATATTCCTGGAGCCTATCCATGCCTATCCGTATTGGCGCCAACCCCATCGGCTGGTCGAACGACGACATGCCCGAAATCGGCGGCGACACCCCGCTTGAAACCTGCCTGGCCGAGGCCAGGGAAGTCGGCTTCGAGGGCATGGAGCTCGGCAACAAGTTTCCGCGCGAGGCGAACGCGCTCAAGGCAGCCCTTGCCCCCTTCGGCCTCGCCTGTGTCGGCGGCTGGCACTCGATCGAATTGCTGACCCGGGACGAGCACGCCGAGTTCGCGGCAACGCGTGCCCATATCGACCTGCTCAAGGCGATGGGCACCAGCGTCTTCATCGTGGCCGAGACCTCCAACGCCATCCACGGCGACAAGGCCAAACCGCTGTCGCAACGCCCTGTCATGGCGTCCGCGGACTGGGCCGAATACGGCCGCCGCATCACCGCCTATGCCGAGCTGCTGAAGGCCGAGGGGTTGCAGCTCGACTATCACCATCACATGGGCACGATCGTGCAGTCGCAGGCCGACATCGATGCCTTCATGGCGGCGACCGGCCCCGCCGTGCACCTCCTGCTCGACACCGGCCATGCCACCTGGGGCGGCTCGGATCCTGCCGATCTCGCCCGCCGCTATCGCAGCCGCATCAGCCATGTCCACACCAAGGATGTGCGAGCCGAGGTCAGGGCGCGTTCGGATACGCAGGATTGGAGTTTCCTCGATAGTGTGCTCGCCGGTGTCTATACGGTTCCCGGCGACGGCATGATCGACTTTGCCAGCGTATTCCGCGAACTCCAGGGCTATTCCGGCTGGGTCATCGTCGAGGCCGAACAGGATCCCAAGAAGGCCAATCCGCTGACCTATGCCAAGGCCGGCTATGCGCATCTGCGAAAGGTGCTCGGCGAGACGGGATTGAAGGCAGCCTGACGAGAGCGCGCGTTTTGGCAAAAGACGCGCTTTTATTCCAACCCTGTGGTTCGATGCGTTCTTCCGATCGAAAAGTCGATCGGCTTTTCAGGAAAACGCCCCGGCAGCAATGAGCCCGAGGAGGCCATCATGTCGAAACTTCTCCTCAAGCCTGGCAAGTCCGGCTCGCGTATCCACCAGGTCACGCCGCAATCGGCCGGCTGGACCTATGTCGGTTTCGAAGTCCACGAGCTTGCGGCCGGCGAAAGCCTGAGCGCCGAGACGGGCGCTACCGAGATCTGCCTGGTATTGGTGGCCGGCAAGGCCTCGATCAAGGCCGGCAGCCAGGATTTCGGCGTGCTGGGCGAGCGCAGCAATCCCTTCGAAGGAGCGCCCTGGTCGGTCTACATTCCCGCCGGCTCGAACTATGAGGTCAGGGCTGAAACCCCCGTCGAACTGGCCGTCTGCGCGGCACCGGGCACCGGTGCGCTGCCGGCTCGCGTGATCGGTCCCGACCAGGTCGGGCAGGAAACCCGCGGCAAGGGCTCGAACACGCGCCATGTCCGCAACATCCTGCCCGAATGGGAACCGGCCGAGAGCCTGCTTGTGGTGGAGGTGATCACCCCCTCCGGCAATTGGTCGAGCTATCCGCCCCATAAGCACGATCAGGACAATCTGCCCGCAGAGAGCCAGCTGGAAGAAACCTATTATCACCGCTTCAACCCGGCGCAGGGCTATGGTGTCCAGCGCGTCTATACGGACGACCGCTCGCTGGACGAAGTGATCGCTTTTTCAGATCGTGACGTCGTGCTCGTGCCGAAGGGTTATCACCCCGTCGGTGCCGCTCACGGCTATGACCTTTATTATCTCAATGTCATGGCTGGTCCCAAGCGCATCTGGAAATTCCACAACGATCCGGACCACGCCTGGCTCGTCCAGGCCTGAGGTTCACTCGACCGATACTTCCCAGCCGACGATCCATTCTTCCCAGGCCCGCCAGCTCCAAGCTCGCGGGCCTTTTGCTATTTCACGATGACGGTAGGTTCGAATACTCACCGACAAAAAGATACTGACATAATACCTTCGAGGTAGAGCCTCTGTCCGCTTGGGCTCAAAACCCCTCCCCCATCGATAGCAAGGTCTACGTCTCCATAAGTCGTTTGGAACCAATTGAAGGTTAATATTTCTAAATAATGAGCTTTATTTCACCTAAAGCTAGGACATACTCCCCGAATTTTCAATTGCAAGCATCGTAGAATGGCAATTATATACCGCCATCTCCACGGCATCTATAAAAATGAACCCAGTGTGGCTTTCTTGTTACAGACTCAACGTCCGAGAAACGTCACTATTCGGAAAATGTTGTTAGGACATGTAGCCATGAAAATTTCTGCCGCAGCTCTGGCAATCCTGCTTTCCTCAACGGCTGCCTACGCCGCTGATCTCGCTCCGCAGCCCGTCGAACCGATCGCGCCAGTGGCAGCCCCCTATTCCTGGACCGGCTTCTACGGCGGCGTTCAGGCCGGCTATAATTGGGGCAAGTCCGACTATTCCAACTACCGCATTTCAGATGGTTTGTGGGATTACAAGGGTAAGATCGACGCCAAGGGCTTCACCGCCGGCGTCTATGCCGGCTACAATTATCAGTTCGAGAACAATCTGGTTGTCGGCCTCGAAGGCGACATCAACTATGATTCCGCAAAGGGCAAAGCACACGCCAGGGGAAATCTGAACTTTGACGAACCCGGCGTCGTACCCATCACTGCCACAACGCAGGAAGCAAAGTTGAAATGGGATGGCTCGGCCCGTCTGCGGGTTGGCTACGCCATCGACCGTTTCCTGCCCTACATCACCGGCGGTGTTGCCTTCGGGAAGTACGACTATAATCCCACGTGGAGAGTCGACAGCTCACTGCGTTATTCAAGCACCCATATTGGCTGGACTATCGGCGCCGGTCTCGAATATGCCGTCACCGACAATCTGATCGCGCGTGTCGAGTATCGTTACACCGACTATGGCAAAAAGGATTATCTGGACTACGCCGCCTCCGCGGAGGGTAGGTTCAACGACCGGATCAATCTGAAGACCCACACGATCCGCGTGGGCCTCGCCTACAAGTTCTGATCGGCCCTGCCCTCCTCGCTATCCATTGATAGCGAAAGCCAGGAGGAATTGATGCGCGCCGACGACGTCGGCGCGTTTCTTTTTGCGCGTTGGTAATTGGGGTAGGCTCCAATCCATTGCCCCTATCGGCTTTCACACTATTCAAGCCGACATGATGATCGACGACGATCCACTTTCATTGCACGCAATTAATCTTCATGCTCCGATCGAGATGAAGCAAATCGGGCCCGACTACAGTATGAAGGCATGGCTTCGTCCGTGGTGACGTCGAAACTCGACACCCGGGATCGCCAGCATGATACCCCTACCGCCAGGACTTCCATGAAACAGCTCTTCAAGGCCCTCATGATGCACAGCGCCATTGGCGCCTGGCTGGGGAAACTGCCCTTCCTGAAGGGACTCTACCTCCGGCATGTCTGGGCCGGCCGGATGGATCTTTTCTACGGGCTCTTCGGCAGCTACGCCGAAGCCGAGCGCTTTTCTGCCAATATCGGCAAGGTCGGCTGGCATGACGACACACTCGCCGAACTGCTGGTCCGCGATGCGGAAGTCGAAGCCCCAACCCTGTTCCAGACCTCGCAATTCGCCGTCATGCTGTGGCTGTCGAAGCTCCTCCAGCCGGGCAGCACGGTGGTCGACTTCGGTGGCGCCGGCGGCATCTTCTATGAATTATGCGAGCGTTATGGCCTCCTGAAGCCGCCCCTGAGCTGGCATGTGGTCGACATGCCCGACATGGTCGAGCGCGGGCGGCAGCGCCATGCGAGGCTCGGCTCCACCATGATCAGCTTCGGGTCGGAACTGGCAGAGGCGCCAGCCCCCGACATCATGCTCATGCTGGGCATGATCCAATATCTGCCGGATCCCTTCGGCGAGCAGGGGCCCGGCATTCTGGACACGGTGCCGGCCTTGCCCGAACATATTCTGATCAACAAGATTCCGATCTCAGACGCCCCCGATGCCTGGACGGCCCAGAACCACGTATCCTCCGTCATCCCGTGCCGGCTGTTCAATCGCGCGAAGTTCCTGGCCTATTTCGAGGCGCGTGGCTATCGCCTGCAGGATCGCTGGCTGGTGCCTGAGCTCCAGGCCGAAATCCCCTTCCATCCCGAGCGCACACTGACCTATTTCGAGGGGTTTTATTTGCGCCGGCAGGCCTGAGCAGCGTTCGAGCCCCGCCTGTTCCTCCTGATCGGTGCCGTGGCTCGACCGGAAGGAACAGGCTTGGCCAAACTGCAAAATCGTCCCCTTCGCGGAATGGCAGCCCCCTCGTGCCTGCGGCGGCGAAGCTCCGCCTTTGTGAGGCGATTCCCGCCTCCAATCGCCAAAAGAAGTAGACGGCGCCCCATCGCAGGGGTCTTGCAACCGACCAAATAAGGGCTGTCTTACGTTCGGATAACCCCCTCCGTACAATTCGGAGTACCCTCAGTATATCCAAACCTATCCACTAAGACCGCTACACTTCACATTTTTCCCAGCTTGTAACCGTCGATCGCAATAAGCAAGATACTTTCAAAATTAGTGCATGTCTTCTTTTCACGAATGGTCCCGGCCATGAGCCTTTCCGCCGACGAACTCATCACCCTCGATGCCGATGGTTATCGCGCCGCCTACGATCGCGTACCCCTTGCCTTCGAGCACGGCCTTCATCGCCTGCCGATGTTCCAGCCCGACGCGCTGGCGGCTCTGGCCGAGCGTTATGCCGACAGCCCGCAGGATTATTTCATCGCGGGATCGGCGCCGACACCGGGCACGAAGTTCTATGACGTCGAGCAGAACCGGGCCAGGCCGCACGAGGTCCTGGCGCAGTTGGGCAATGCACCCGCCCGCGTCCTGCTGAAACGCCTGGAGAACCACGATTCCGGTTTTCGCGACCTGCTGGACACGCTCTTCCGCAAGGTCACCGCACTCCGCGGCGGCCTGGGCGACGAGAGGATCGCACGGCTCGAATCCGCCCTCTTCATTTCCTCGGCCGCATCCACCACACCCTTCCATTTCGATCCGGAAATCACGCATTTCTTCCAGATCGAGGGGCCGAAGCATTATCACGTCTTCCCGCCCAACGTGGTGGAGGAGAGCGATCTCGAACGCTTCTATGTCAGGGGCACGGTGAATATCGGCCAGCTCGATCTCGAAGGCTGCGACCCCCAGCAGGAGCATGTCTTCGACCTCGAGCCGGGCCGCGGCTTCCATCAGCCGCAGGATGCCCCCCATTGGGTGCGGACCGGCGGCGTGCGCAGCATCTCCTACGCCTTCTCCTTCGAGACCAATGCCAGCCGTGGGCGCGGGCGCGTCCGCGCTGCCAATCGCTATCTGCGCGCCATCGGCATGCATCCGCAGCGCCCGGGTCCCAGCCCGAGCGCCGATCGGGCCAAGGCCGCCGTCATGCAGGTTGTCACGCCGACATTGCGAAGCGTACGCAAGGTCGTCAGGCAGGTGTCGGGACGCTGAGGCGGATCAGCGCAGGCGGCCTGCCGCCCTCATGATCCCTGCCGCTCCCGCGGCATCACGTCGAGGGAGCGGGGTTTGCCGTTGCGCAACACGTCGAAGCGCGTCGACCTGCCTATCCGCTCCTCGCCGAGCAGCCGGATGAGATCGTCCACCGCAGCGACGCGGCGTCCGTCCAGGGCGACGATGATATCGCCCATCAGCAGTCCGGCACTGTCCGCCGGGCCACCGGCTTCGGCCGTGGCGATCATCACGCCGACGCCCTGATCGATGCCGGCCGCCATCTGCACGCGGCGGGCGATCACCGCCTGCTGGGCGGCAATGCCGATGGAGGCGCGCCGCACGCGGCCATGCCGGATGAGCTGCCCCATCACGAAGCTCGCCGTGTTCGACGCCACCGCAAAGCAGATCCCCTGCGCGCCCATGATCACGGCCGTGTTGATGCCGATGACCTCGCCGAGCGTGGAGACGAGGGGGCCGCCTGAATTGCCCGGGTTGAGCGCCGCATCGGTCTGGATCACGTCGTCGATCAACCGCCCGCTCTTGGCGCGCAGCGAGCGTCCGAGTGCGGAGATCACCCCGGTCGTCACCGTGGCCTCGAAGCCGAGAGGGTTGCCGATGGCGATCGCCACCTGCCCGCGCCGCAACAGGCTGGAATTGCCGAGCCGCGCCGAGGGCAGACTGACCGGCTGCTCGATGTGGACGAGGGCCAGGTCCGTATCGGGATCATCACCGATCAGGCGCGCATCGAAATGACGGCCATCCTGGGTTTGCACCGAAACGCGGGCGGTCCCCTGCGCGACGTGGCTGTTGGTGAGTACCAGGCCGTCCGGTGAAAGGATGACGCCGGAGCCGGACCCTGCCGGCTTGCCGCCCTTGCGGATGTCGAGCTTCACGACGGCGGGACCCACGCGTTCGGCGACGTCGATGACGGTGTTCGAATAGGCGTCAAGCAACAGCCCGTCTTCGGGCGTGGAAAGGGATGATGTCTGTTGAGGATGCGTATCCTCGTCCAAAATCACGGAGGGTGTATCGTCGAGCAACATGGTATCGACCCAAGACAAAGAAATTGAATACTGAGCACCGATATGGGAATGCCGCCGCCTTGCGGAAAGTCCCCTTCCCCCCGCCCCCGGCATGGCGGAAAAGCGGGTTCCCTTGGCTTTGCATAGCTGCGCTTGATCGAAACGATCAAAAATGATCATGACCGGCGGCATCGACGGACCGTTGCGCTCGGCTCGAATTTCGTCTGTTGTGCTGGTCCCTCAGTGTGCTTGTCCGAGTCACCATGAACATCCTGTCCATTCAGTCCTGGGTCACCTATGGCCATGTCGGCAATGCCTCGGCGGTTTTCCCGATGCAGCGCCTGGGCTGCGAGGTCTGGGCCATCCATACCGTGCAATTTTCCAATCACACCGGCTACGGTGCCTGGAAGGGCCGGGTCTATGACGGCACCATGGTGGATGAACTGGTCGAGGGCCTGGCCGAGCGCGGTGTCCTGCCCCTCTGCGATGGCGTGATCTCCGGCTATATGGGTTCTTCCGATATCGGCAACGCCATTCTCGCCGCCGTCGACAAGGTGCGCAGCGCCAATCCGGCCGCCACCTATTGCTGCGATCCGGTGATCGGCGACATCGGCCGCGGTGTCTTCGTAAGGCCGGGCATTCCTGAATTCATGCGCGACCAGGCCGTGCCGGCCGCTGATGTCATCACCCCCAACCGCTTCGAGCTCGAATATCTGGCCGGGCGGGAGGTACGCAGGCTCGCCGATGCCAAGGCCGCGGTGACCGCCCTGCATGCCGTCGGCCCCAAGGTGGTGCTGGTGACCTCCCTCGACACCGACGACACGCCGGACGACGCCATCGACCTGCTGGCCTCGGACGGCAACGGCTTCTACAGGGTGCGCACGCCCCGGCTGGGGCTCGACATCAATGGAGCGGGCGACGCGATCGCCGCACTGTTCAACCTGCACTGGAAACGCTCGGGCTCGGCAGCCGAAGCGCTGGACCTTGCCAGCGCCTCGATCTACGGCCTGCTCAAGCGCACCGCCGAGGCCGGCTCGCGGGAAATCCTCACCGTGGCGGCCCAGGATGAATTCGTGACGCCGAGCCGTCGCTTCGAGGTCGTCGCGGTATAGGGCAAAATGCGACTTCTCGCACGTTGCTCTAACTCTCTGTTTTGACGCGTTTTCTTGATCGAAAAGGCTATCAGCTTTTCTGGAAGACGTTTTCGTTTCCGCCGGATCGTCCGCGCGCAGAGCCCTGCCCTACAGGTACGGTCCTTCATCCCTTTGCCTTGCGAGGAACCTTCTGATGCCCCGTCGTTTCTATACGCTCGATGTCTTCGCCGACCGTGCCCTGGCCGGCAACCCACTCGCGGTGGTGCTCGATAGCGAGGGACTTGATGCCCCCGCGATGCAGCAGATCGCACGCGAATTCAACCTGTCGGAGACTGTCTTCGTCCTGCCACCGGACGACGGCCGTCATCGAGCCCGCATCCGCATCTTCACGCCGGGCCTCGAAATGCCCTTCGCCGGGCACCCTACCGTTGGCACGGCCGTGCTCCTGGCACTGCTCGACCATGACCGCAAGCCGGGTGACTATCTGTTCGGGCTGGAGGAGCAGATCGGAATCGTGCCCTGTGCGGTCTCGCTCAAGGATGGCAGCGCCTATGCCCGGTTCGACATTCCGGCCCTGCCGACCGAGCGTGGCGCACCGGCAGCCACGAACCTGATCGCCGAAGCGCTCGGCCTGAGCGAACATCAGATCGGTTTCGAGAACCACCATCCCACCGTGTTCGGCACGGGTTTCCCCTATACGTTCGTGCCTGTCCGGTCGCTGGAAGCCATGGGACACATCCGCATCAATACCAGCCTGTGGACGGAGGCTTTCGGCCAGGAGGGCCTTGGCGCGGCCTATGCCTATACGCGCCAGACCGCCCAGGCCGGATCGAGCTTCCACGCCCGCATGTTCTCGCCCGGCGATGGCATCCCCGAGGACCCCGCCACCGGGTCGGCCGTGGCCGGGCTCACCGGCGTGATTGCCCGTTTCGATGATCTCGCCGACGGCACTCGGCATTTCCGCATCGAGCAGGGCTTCGAAATGGGCCGTCCTTCCCTGATCGACCTCACCATGACCATCAAGGGCACGCGTCTGGCCGGAGCCTCGATCGGCGGCGCAGCCGTGATCGTCAGCGAGGGAAGCCTGCATGTCTGAGCCGGAGATCGTCGAGCTCGACGCCATCGATTGCCGCCTGGAGCAACGGCCCTGGCGGTTCGCCGAGGAGAATGCCGAAGCGATAAGAGCGCATTGGCAGAAGGTGATCGAGGCCAAGCCGGCGAGCTTCAATGGCAAGATCCTGCTGCTGCATCGCTGGCAGATCATGGGACGCCGGTTCAGCGGCGCCTATCTGATGACCGATTATGCCAGCTTCCTGGCCTGGCGGGATTTCGGCATGCCGGGCGAGGCCCGGTGGAACTGTTTCGCCATGGCCGCGCTCGAGGCCGCCGACGGCGCCTTCCTGCTCGGCGAGATGGCCGAGCATACCTCCAATGCCGGAGCGATCTATTTCGCGGCCGGCACCCCGGACCCCTCCGACCTCGATGGCGATATCGTCAATCTCGCCGGCAGCGTGACCCGCGAACTGGAGGAGGAGACCGGGGTCACCACGGCCGACGTCGAAATCGCTTCCGGCTGGACCGCTGTTTTCCACGGCCCGCGCATCGCCCTGATGAAATCGGTGCGATCACCCCTGTCTTCGGTCGAGCTCAAGGACGGGATCGAGCGCTTCCTGGCCGAAGACGAGAGGCCGGAACTCGAGCGCATGCATGTCGTTGCGTCATCGGCCGACATCCGCGCCGATCGCATGCCGGCCTTCCAATGCGCCTATCTGGCGCATCGGCTCGATACCTGACGGCACGCCTTAGCGAACGGGATAGCCGTGGCGGCGCTGCGTCGAGGAAATCAGCGCCTGGGCCTTGGCGTCATCGCCGGCGCGGCAGGCCTGGCCCGCGTCGGCCAGATCCTTGCTCATCGCATCATGTACCTTCTTGTCGGCAAAACCGGTCTTCACGTCGCCGTCGATGACGCGCTGCACGAAGGCAATGCGCTCGGAGCAGGAAGCGGCCAAGGCCGACGATGACGAGATCGCCAGCAGGGCGAGACAGATCAGGAAACGCATCGGGTAGGTCCATTGGTTGATGTCCTGTGATCGCAGGCAAGCGCGTCGCTCTCAAGTCCTTGCATCCACCTCTCCACCGCAAAGGCATTTTGGCGTCGTGCCCGTCGCGGCATTTCCCCTTGCCCCCTCCATCACAGCACTGTACAAGCCCTTGCACCTGATGGCTCCGGGCCATCACAGGAAAGGGATCGAGCCGTGGCGATATCGCCCGCCAAATTCGAGACGCTTGCGCATCCGGCGCCGGCGCTCGCGCTCGCCCTCCTTTCCGGCCTCCTCCTTAGCCGCCCCTGAGGGCCGGCCGGGCTTCAGCCTGGGCGCTCAGGGGAATACGATCGCGGTCGACTAGCCTCGCCGCCCCTTTCTTTGGCTAAGAGTTTTCGACATGACATATGCAGGCAAGGTTTCTCAGTTTTCCGCTCCCAAGGTTGACGTCGCCGCCAAATACAAGCCGTGGCCGCCGATCGACCTGCCGGACCGCCAATGGCCCTCCCGTGCCATTACGCAGGCGCCGACCTGGTGCGCCGTCGATTTGCGCGACGGCAACCAGGCGCTGATCGAGCCGATGGGCCACGAGCGCAAATTGCGCATGTGGGACACGCTCGTCGGCATGGGCTTCAAGGAGATCGAGGTCGGCTTTCCCTCGGCCTCGCAGACCGATTTCGATTTCGTTCGCTTCCTGATCGAGACGGGCCGCATTCCCGACGGTGTTGCCATCCAGGTGCTGACGCAGGCGCGCGAGGAATTGATCCGCCGCACCTTCGAGAGCCTGAAAGGCGTCAAATGCGCCATCGTGCATCTCTACAACTCGACCTCCGAGCTGCAACGCCGCATCGTCTTCCGCCAGGACCGCGCCGGCATCCGCGACATCGCCGTCAACGGCGCCAAGCTGATCATGCAGCTCACCAAGGAACTGGGCATGGAGGCGAATATCCGCCACCAATATTCGCCCGAGAGCTTCATGGGCACCGAACTCGACTTCTCCAAGGAGATCTGCGAGGCGGTGATGGACGTCTACCAGCCCACCCCCGACAACAAGCTGATCCTGAATCTGCCGCTCACGGTCGAAATGTCGACGCCCAACGTCTATGCCGACCAGATCGAATGGATGTCGCGCAACATCAAGAATCGCGACAGCGTCATCATCTCGCTGCATCCGCACAATGACCGCGGCACCGGCGTGGCGGCGACCGAGCTCGGCCTGATGGCCGGGGCGGACCGTGTGGAGGGCACGCTGTTCGGCAATGGCGAGCGCACCGGCAATGTCGACCTCGTCATCCTGGCGGGCAACCTGATCATGTCGGGCGTCGATCCCCAGGTCGACATCTCCGACGTCAACGGCCTGGTGCGCGTGGCCGAGCATTGCAACCAGCTGCCGATCCACCCGCGCCATCCCTATGCCGGCGAGTTGGTGTTCACAGCCTTCTCCGGCTCGCACCAGGACGCGATCAACAAGGGCTTCAAGGCAATCGAGACGGCGACCTCGCCGGTGTGGGAAGTGCCCTATCTGCCGATCGACCCGAAGGATCTCGGCCGTTCCTATGAGGCGGTGATCCGCATCAATTCGCAATCCGGCAAGGGCGGCATCGCCTATATCCTGGAAAAGGAACACGGCATCGAATTGCCGCGCCTGCTGCAGGTCGAGTTCTCGAAGGTGGTGCAGGGCATCGCAGACGGCGAAGGCGTCGAGCTCGGCGCCGACCGGCTGTGGAATGCCTTCACCCGCGAATATATCGACAACGGGCGCTACGCTTTCCTCTCTCACCAGATCGTCGGCGACACGGAGAGCGAGGAGCGAACCATCACCGCGCGCATTCGCGATGAAGGTGTCGAAAAGACCATCACCGGCGTCGGCAACGGCCCGATCGATGCCTTCGTAGCTGCGATGCGGGCCGAGAGCGGTCTCGACTTCGATGTCGCCAATTATCGCGAGCACGCCATGGGCTCTGGTGCGAATGCGGCGGCCGTGTCCTATGTCGAATTACGCATTGCCGACGGCTCCACCTTGTTCGGCGTCGGCATCGACAAGGACACCACCAAATCGGCCCTCAAGGCTGTGACTTCCGGTGTGAACCGCATCCTCAAGCGCTGATCGGCAACCTGCTTGCCACAAAAAGGAAGCCGGCCCTGAGGCCGGCTTCTTTCTTGCTGAAGTCAGGAAAAACCGCCCTTACTGAGGTAGGGTCGCCTGCGGCTGCCGGTTGGCGCTGCGATAGAGCTTCCATTCGTCGACGCGCCGGCCATCCGGCAGCTGGCAATCGGCCCGTTGGCCTCTCGCCGACTGCACGGGGATGGACCTGCCGCCCTGCTGCGCACAATAGGTCGAGGCCGGATTCGCCATGCCGGGCGCCTGTGGCGTCGCCATGCCGGGCGTCGGCGGTGCTGCCATGCCGGCCGCCTGCGGATCCGCCATCGGATCTTGTTGGTTAGAGACACACCCCGTCACGATGAGGCAGGCGAATACCAGCGGATAGAACATCTTCTGCATGGTACCTCCAGTGCTTTTCGATGGATGGATTGAGGAGCGTGTCCGTGCCGCATGAGGAGCAGCGCACGATGCGAACAGCGTCCGCATCATCCTGGGACGCTCCGGTCAGGGGACAGTCTCTGAAGCGCCCCCACCGTTACCTATATCCTATTTCTCTCGATCTTGAACCCCGAATATCCGAATTGCCCACAGATCTACCCTAGAGACAATATAATAGGACATGGCCCGCAAATAGCGGGCCATGATGGAATTACTGCGCTATTCGGAAATCCTCTATCCTGCCGTGGCGCTCTCATCGCGCAGGCGCTGTGCGTACACATTGATGATCAGTGCGATCAACAGAATGACGCCGCGGATCAGGATCTTGAGGAAGCTGTCGATCTCGACATGATCGAGGCCATTGTTGAGCACACCGAGCACGCACAGACCGACGATGGTGTTGCCGATGCCGCCGCGTCCGCCGAACAGGCTGGTACCTCCGACCACGACGGCCGCGATGGCATCGAGCAGATAGCCGGTGAACTCGTTCTGCTGTGCGCTGCCGAAATGGGCGACGCCCACCATGCCCGCCACACCCGAGCATAGAGCCGCGATTACCATCACGCTGGCCAGGATCATCTTGACGTTGATGCCCGAGAATTCCGCTGCCTCGCGGTTGCCGCCCACCATGTAGATGTAGCGGCCAAAGCGCGTATAGGTCAGCACGATATGGCCAACGCCGAGGAAGACCGCCAGCACGATGACGATCCAGGGCAGACCGCCGACGCTGCCCGAGCCCAGTGTCGAGACCAGGTCCGGCACCGCATAGGCGATCTGGCCCCGCAGCAGCAGCGCACAGATACCGTCGGCGATCTGCATCATCGCCAGCGTCATGATGAAGGAGGGAATGCCGATCCGCGTCAAGCCGAAGGCGTTCACCAGCCCCAGCGCCGCGCAGGCCACCAAGGCCAGCACGATCGCCACACCGCCGGGCATGATGAAATTGGCGTTGGCGATGTTCACATAGGATTCCTGCGCCGTGAAGAACGCCACCGCCACGCCTGTGACGTTGGCGACCGAGGCGACCGACAGATCGATCTCCCCGCACAGGATCACGAAAGTCAGCCCGACGGCGATGATGCCCGTCACCGAGATCTGCACCAGGATATTGGCCAGATTGTCGAGCGAGAGGAAGGAAGGGCTCGCCACTGCAAAGAAAATCACCAACGCCAGCAAGGTGGCGAAAGGCGCGATGTTGCGCATCTGGTTGCGCAAGATCGCGCCAAGGCCTTGGCGTGCAAACTGCGCCTGGCTGCCATCCTGAACCGGTGTGCTCATTCCTCAAAACTCCTAACCGATCTGGAGTGCCAGCCTCCGGCCGACAAGCCAAAGAAATGTCAGCCGGAGGCTGACACTCCGTCAGGCCGCTTCCAGCAATTTGTCCTTCGAGATCGTCTCGGCTGCGAACTCGCGCACGATCCGTCCCTTCTTCATCACCACGACCCGATCGGCCAGCGAGAGCACGGTCTCAGGCTCCGCCGAAACCACGATCACCGCGAGCCCCTTGTCGCGCAGGTCGCGCACGATCTTCACCACATCGTCCTTGGCGCCGACATCCATGCCGCGGGTCGGCTCCGACAGAATCAGGACCTTGGGCATGTGGGTCAGCCATTTGGCGAGGGCAACCTTCTGCTGGTTGCCGCCCGAGAGCGAGCCAAGCAGGGCGTTCACCATGGGCGGGCGGATATGCAGGGCCTCGATATGTCTCTGTGCGGTCTTGCGCTCCACGCCCGGCTTCAGCCAGAGCCGCGAGATCTTCTCGAGAATGCTGATCGAGATGTTGCGATAGAGCGGCTGGTGATGGAACAGCATCGAGCGTCGGCTCTCCGGCACGAAGGCGATACCCGCCTCGCGCGCCTGCGCCGTATTGCGCAGGGTCCTGGCCTTGCCCTCCAGCTCGATATGCCCCTGGGCCGGCTTGAGCTTGCCGAACAGCGCGCGGGCGAATTCGAGCTGGCCGCAGCCCATGAAGCCATAGACACCGAGCACTTCGCCCGCACGAACGTCGAGCGTCACGTCGGCAAAGGCCCGCCCATAGCTGAGGCCCTGCGTCGCCAGCACGGGCGCGCCTTCCGGTCTTGCCGGCAAGGCGATCGACCCCGAATAGCTTTCCTCCAGCCCCTCATGGCCTCGGCCGATCATGTGTTCGATCAGCCAGTTCTTGTCGATGCCCTCGGTCGAATGGGAGATGACGTGGCGGCCGTTGCGGAAGATCGTCACCGCATCGGAAATGCTCAGGATGTCGTCGAGGAAATGCGAGATGAAGACAATGCTGCGGCCGTCGGCCCGCACCTTGCGCAGCACCTCGAACAGCCGCTGCACCTCCGGCGGCGAAAGCGCCGATGTCGGCTCGTCGAGGATGATGATGCGCGCGCCTGAGAACAGCACGCGGGCGAGTTCGATCAATTGCTGCAGGCCGATCGGCAACGCCCCGATGCGCATGCGCGGATCGACGTCGATGCCGAGATTGCGCAACTGCTCGCGCGCGCCCTTCACCATGGCCGGCCAGTCGACCAGGCCGAAAGCATTGAGCGGTTGCTTGCCGAGATAGACATTCTCGGCGACGGTAAGATCGGGAACGATCGAGAGTTCCTGATGGACCATGGAGATGCCGGCGGCAAGGGAGTCATGGGCGGAGCGGAAATGCACCTGCCTGCCATCGATCTCCAGGCTGCCCTGATATTCGGTGTGCACCCCGGCGATGATCTTCATCATCGTCGACTTGCCCGCCCCGTTCTCGCCGACCAGGCCGTGGATCTCACCGGCCCGCAGCGTGAAATCCACGCCCTTGAGGGCCGCCACGCCACCAAAGGACTTGGAGATGTCGGTCATCTTCAGGCGCGGAGGCGCATCGGCCGTCGATTGCTTGTCGTCTGGCGCCATCATGCCTCTCGGAAAGCCGTGGTGTGCTTGGTTTCGGACTGGAATCGAAAAGTCGCGGCCAATTCGGGAGAAACGCCACTTTTGTCATGCCCGGGCTCGTCCCGGGCATCCAGATACCGCAACCCGATGGGTCCGTGGCCCTGGATCACCGGGACGAGCCCGGTGATGACAAAAAGTGGAGGTTCCTACTATTCTTCCGGCTTGTTCGTTCAAACCGGCACGCCGACCTCAGATCAGATAGTGCTTTTCCATCCAGAGCATGCCGGCGGCGTTGTCCTTGGTGACGACGGGACCGTCGGTGACGACATTCTTGGGAATGCCGCCTTCGCCGGTCTTCTCGCCACCGACCACGGCCGCGACGCCGGCGACGATCGCCCCGCCATGGATGCGGCAGGACGGGTTGCGCACGGTGGCGAACATGCGTCCGTCCGCAACGGCCGAAATGGCTGGCGGCATGGCATCGACGCCGCCGATCTTGATGTCGGTACGGTTGCGCGCCTTCATGATGTTGTAGGCGGCGAGCGCCATGTCGTCATTGTGGAAGAAGGCCGCATCGATCTGCGGATATTTGGTCAGGTAGGTCTCCCATAGGCGGGCTGCCTTGGTGACGTCCCAGTCGGCGGGCTGCGTATCCAACACCTCGATGTTGGGGAACTGCTTCACCACGCTTTCGAAGCCCCTGGCGCGGCCCTGGGCACCGGTGTGGCCGAGGGCGCCCTGGGTCATGATGATCTTGCCCTTGCCGCCAATGGCGTTGCACAGGGCCTGCGTGACCGACGCGCCCATGAACTCGTTGTTCGGGGCGAGGAAGCTGTGCACGTTGATCTTGTCGAGCGGTGCGATCAGCGTGTCCATGTCGATCACGGGAATGCCGGCATCGATCATCTTCTGCACCGGCTGGGTTAGCGTGCCGATGCCGAAGGCCTGGATGGCGACGAAGTCCCATTTCTGGGAGGCCATGTTGTCGATGGCGGCGCGCTGCTTGACCGCATCGAGTTGGCCGTCAAACCAGGTGACCTCGACATTGAAGAGTTTGCCCCAATATTCGGCGGCTTCCTTGCCCTGGGCGCACCAGGTCGCCTGCAGGCCCGCGTTGGAGAAGGCCGCCTTGAGCGGCTTTTCGGAGCGGCCGGCCACCTTCGCGGCCTCGGCGGCAAAGGCCGGATCGAGGCCGAATCCCCCGAATAGGGCCGCGGCAGCGCCGGCGGAGAACGAAGCAGAACGAATAAAATCGCGCCGCGTATGCGGCGTCCTGTCCTTAGGCATCCATTTCCTCCCTCGAGCAAAGCGTGTTCAGAACGCTTGTTTGCTCTCACCCTTTGTTTCGACGCGTCCTTGCGATTCCCGGCGATTCCACCAAATCGCAAAGCGCTCCGGCATATTGCTTTCGGCGCACAGCACCGATGCGGCTCTTTGCGAGCCTGGCGCAGGCGGTTGAATCCGCTGCGCTGACACCATCTTATGTTTGTTCCGACAATTGACAACCGCTATTCTTTTGACCGGATAGTTTCTTCAAGCTGGCGAGCGCTGTGGACCGGTACCGCAGCCCGGTGGCAAGACCCATTCGGCCACAGTACGGTCATGGGCATGGTCAAGCTTTCCATTGCCATCGTCGGCGCGGGCGTCGCCGGTCTGGCGTCAGCCTCCTGTCTCGCCGATGCAGGCCACCGCGTGGTGGTGTTCGAGCGCTTCGAGCAGGCCAAACCGGTGGGCGCCGGGCTTTTGCTGCAGCCGACGGGCTTGGCCGTGCTCGATCGCCTCGACCTGCGCGAGGGTGCCTCCGCCCTGGGCAGCCGAATCGAGCGCCTGTACGGACGCTGCGGCCCGACGGGGCCCCTGATCTTCGATCGGCGTTATGACGAGCTGCTCCCCGGGCTCCACGGGATCGGCATTCACAGGGCCAGCCTGTTCCATTTGCTGATGGCGGCGGCCGAAGCGCGCGACATTGCCCTGGAGCAATCAGCCGACATCACCGGCATCGAGAGCATCGAGAACCGGCCCGTGCTCGAGGACTCGGCCGGACGGCGACATGGCCCCTTCGATCTGGTGGTCGATGCCGGCGGCGCCCGCTCAAGCCTGCGCGACAGGCTCGGCGCACCGCAGCGGCGGCCTTATCGGCATGGCGCGGTCTGGGGCGTGGCCGGGGATACCGGCTTCGGCCGCGACGCCCTGCAGCAGCGTTACCGAACGGCGCGCTTCATGATCGGCGTGCTGCCGGTGGGACGCCTGCCCCATGATCCCACCCCGCTCAATGCCTTCTTCTGGAGCATGCCGGTCGAGGATCTCGATCGCTGGAGCGAGACCGATCTCGCCGCCTGGCGGGCCGAGGTCACCGCGATCTGGCCGGAAACAGCGACGCTGACGCGGCAATTCACCCGGCACGAGCAGCTGACGCCGGCGCGCTATGCCCAATTGACCGTTGCCGATCCGGTTAAAGGGCGCCTCGTCCTGATCGGCGATGCCTGGCACCAGACCAGCCCGCAGCTCGGCCAGGGCGCCAACATGGCGCTGCTGGATGCGGCTGCCCTTGCGGACGCTCTCAGCCTGCACCGGGATATCGATGACGCCCTGCCCGCTTTCGTGGCGCAGCGTCGGGGCCACATCCGCTTCTACCAGATGGCCAGCACCGTGCTGACCCAGTTCTTCCAGTCGCATTCGCGGCTGACAGGACCGGTGCGGAACCTCGCCTTCGGCCCGATGGGCCGACTACCCTGGCTGCGCTCCGAAATGGTCAAGACCCTCGCGGGCCTGAAGACCGGCCCCTTCTCCTGGCGCGCGCCGGCGGAGCTGGCCGGCTTGGTTTCTCCGTCCTGACCGGCTCGGAGGTGTCGACAAGCACGTGAAGCGCCGTCTTTGTCATGCCCGGGCTTGACCCGGGCATCCAGCAGCCCCGACTTCAATGCCCGCAAGGAAGGCTGGATCGCCGGGTCAAGCCCGGCAATGACAAAGGTAGAGCCAATCCGCTTCGTCTATTGTGGACGATCCCTCAGCGGTAAAGATCCTCGCGCGTCGGCGGCAGGCCGGAGGGGCCCTTCGCCTTGCGGGAGGCCAATGTCTGGAAGATGCCGACCGCGGACCGCTCGAAGGCCAGCGAGCAGCCGGCGAGGTAGAGCAGCCAGATCCGGGTCTTGGCCTCGCCCACCTCAGCCGCAGCCTGGTCGCGCCTTGCATAGAGATTTTCGGCCCAGGCCTTGGTGGTGCGTGCATAGTGCTCACGCCAGGCCTCGACGTCGTGCACCTCGAAGCCATTGCCCTCCAGGCCGTTGGACGACATGCCGACGGTGTCGAGCTCGCCACCCGGGAAGATGTAGCGGGTCAGCGCCGCAAATTCCGGCCGCTTCTTGCGGAATTTCTTCATGTCGCGCTTGGCCGGCCGGGCAATGGCATGGTGCAAATAGAGCCCACGCGGCCGCAGCAGGCTATGGATCTTCCGGAAATAGGCTTCGTGATTGTCGAGCCCGACATGTTCGAACATGCCGATGGAGGCGACCTTGTCGTAGCTGCCGGTCAGGTCGCGATAATCCTTGAGCTCGACGGTGACGCGGTCCTGGAGGCCGAGGCGGGCGATGCGCTCCTGGGCGAAATCGAACTGCTCCTGGGCCAGGGTCACGCCGTGCGCCGTGACGCCATAGTGCTGGGCGGCATGGCAGATCAGTCCAGCCCAACCCGAGCCGATGTCGAGGAAGCGGTCGCCCGGCTGCAGCCGCAGCTTGCGGCAGATCATGTCGAACTTCGCCGTCTGCGCTTCGTCGAGCGTGGTTTCGGGCCTCGGCCAATAGGCGCAGGTATAGGCCATGGTCGGTCCCAGAAAGAGGCCGTAGAACTCGTTCGACAGGTCGTAATGGAACTGGACGAGCGGCTTGTCGTCCCGGCCCTTCTCG
Organism: Labrys sp. (in: a-proteobacteria); assembly: GCF_047605565.1. Taxonomy (NCBI): domain Bacteria; kingdom Pseudomonadati; phylum Pseudomonadota; class Alphaproteobacteria; order Hyphomicrobiales; family Xanthobacteraceae; genus Labrys; species Labrys sp. (in: a-proteobacteria). The sequence continues at coordinate 123,776 of NZ_JASGFM010000005.1, read as the reverse complement.
ACCTTGTCCTCGATCTTGCCGGCGAAATCATGTTTTTCACCGGCACCCTGCTTGGGCAGGGAACGGGTGACGAAGGGCCACAGGCCACGGGCGAGCTGCAACTTGCTCAGGCGCTTGAACAGGCCCTTGGTGTTCATGCTTCCGCGCCGTTCAGCGACATCCAGAAGCGTGCCGCCCTCAATGGTGAGGCTGCCATCCGCCAAGAGCTGGATGAGCTGGTCGAACAGCGCGTGCGGCCGCCGCACCAGCCGGGTGATCGCATCGGCGTCCGCGATCTTGAGGCGCAGATCCGTGCGGGCCTTCGGGCCGAGCGGCACGACCTCGCCGTTCCACAATTCGACAGCAAGGTCGGCCTGCAGCTGATCGGCCAGATGCGAAATCAGCCGCTTGGCGGCATTGAGATATTTGTCCACGGGGCCTCCGCACGATTGGGAGGCGTTATACCGTGATTTGCAGGCGGCGCCAGCGTCTCAGTGGATGCGGAACTCCTGTCCGACCGCACGCAGCTCGGCAGGCTTTATCAGTCCGCTGTGCGACACGGTCACCGAATGCAGGGCACCTTCGAGCTTGTCGCGCCAGAAGGCCAGGAACCTGTGCAATTCCGGAAAGGCCGGAGCCAGATCATATTCCTGCCAGACATAGGCCTGCAGCAACGCCGGATGATCCGGCAGACGATAGAGAATATTGGCCGTGGTGAGACCGTACCCTTCCAACTGACGCCGAAACGCAACAGACACCATTTCCGTCACCTCCATGGTGATTGGAGACAGCATGATTGCACCGCAACCTTAAGGAAATGGCAACATCAATTTGGAATTAATCCATAAGAATCAATATCTTATCACTCAATGAACGGGAGTGCTGCTAAAGCATTAAAGCCGGGGCAATGCGGCTCGCCTAAGCGCCTTCGAGTTTGCACGACCTTTGTCCTCGCCGGGCTTGACCCGGCAAGGACAAATCGGAGCCCTTCCTGCGGCTACGGGCAAGAGATCTTTTCGCCTCAGTCGATCGCCTGCCCCGTGCGATCGCGCATGGTGGCCAGGGTCAGGACGCTGACGAGCGCCGCCGCCGCCACATAGAAGGAGGGCGCGATAGTGAGCCCGGTCCTCTCGATCAGCAGCGTCACGATCAAGGCGGCGAAGCCGCCGAACAGCGCCACGGCGAAATTATAGGCAAGCGACAGGCCGGTCGAGCGCAAGGCGGCCGGGAATTGTTCGGCCAGCAGCGCCGGTGCGGGGCCGGTGAAGGCGGCGAGCAGGAGGCCGAGCACGACCTGCACGGCGATGAGAACCGGCAGCGTCGGATTGGCGTTGAGCCAGGCAAACAACGGTATCACCAGAATGCCGATGGCGATGGCCGCCATGAGCAGGAGGGTCTTGCGGCCGATGCGGTCCGACAGCCGGCCGGCGATAGGGCAACCCAGCATCAGCACGATGCCGCCGAGCGTGGTGGAGATGAAAGCGTCCTTGGCCGGGATCTTCAGGAACTTCTCGACATAGAGCGGCATGTAGAACAGCAGCACATAGGTGCAGACAGTCCACAGGATGGTGACGCCGAAACCGGAGGCGACGCCGCGGCCATGGGCACTCAGCGTCTCGAACAAGGGGCTCGCGCTCTTGCGCGTGGTCTCGGCCGAGAAGACCGGCGTCTCGTCGAGGCGGGCCCGGATATAGAGCCCCACCGGCCCGATCAGCAGGCCGAACCAGAACGGCACGCGCCAGCCCCAGCTCTCCACCGCTTCCTGCGGCAGGAACTGGGTGATGGCGACGCCGCACAACCCGCCCAGCACCACCGCGAGCGCCTGGCTGGTCTGCTGCCAGCTCGCCGCCAGGCCTCGCTCGGCAGGCCTGGCATATTCGACCAGATAGGAAGTGGCGCTGCCGACTTCGCCGCCGGCCGAAAAACCCTGGATCAGGCGGGCCAGCATCAGCACCACCGCTCCGAACACGCCGGCCTGCGCATAGGTCGGCGCAAAGCCGAGCAAGGCCGTGCCGAGCGCCATGGTCAGGATGGTGATGGTGAGGGCGGCCTTGCGGCCATGACGATCGGCATAGACACCGAGGACGATGGCGCCGACCGGTCGCATGCAGAAACCGACGCCATAGACCGTGACGGTCAGAAGGATGGCGGTCAGCGGATCTTCCTTGGGAAAGAACTGCCGCGAGATCAGGGCTGCAAAGAAACCGTAGACGGTGAAGTCGAACCATTCCAGGCCGTTGCCGATGGTCGCCGCAACAATGGCGTGCAGTCGCTTGCGATCAGAAACGAGAATCCCGGCCGATGATTCGATCGTCATACCCAATATCTCCGTTTAAGCGGTTTGGTATGACATTTGACAGTGTGATGACGACACTGTCCAGACCGTCTCCCGATTCAAATGAACCGGGAGACAGGATTGCTACACTTCAGTATTCGGAAAACAATACTTTCGAAAGCTTAGTTGCGGGCCTTGTCGACCAGCTTGCCCTTGCTGATCCAGGGCATCATGCCGCGCAGCTTCTCGCCGACCACTTCGATCTGGTGAGCGTCGTTCAGGCGGCGGATACCCTTGAAGCGCGAGGCGCCGGAGCGATATTCCTGCATCCAGTCGGAGGTGAACTTGCCGGTCTGGATGTCCTTGAGGACGCGCTTCATCTCGGCCTTGGTCTCGTCGGTGATGATGCGCGGACCGGTGACATATTCGCCCCACTCGGCCGTGTTGGAGATCGAGTAGTTCATGTTGGCGATGCCGCCCTCATAGATGAGGTCGACGATCAGCTTCACTTCGTGCAGGCACTCGAAATAAGCCATTTCGGGCGCGTAGCCGGCTTCTACCAGCGTCTCGAAGCCGGCACGGATCAGCTCGACCAGGCCGCCGCAGAGCACGGCCTGCTCGCCGAACAGGTCGGTTTCGCATTCTTCCTTGAAGTTGGTCTCGATCACACCCGAACGGCCGCCGCCCACGCCGCAGGCATAGGAGAGCGCGATGTCATGGGCGTTGCCAGAGGCATCGTGATGGATGGCGATCAGGCAGGGCACGCCGCCGCCCTTCTCATATTCGCCGCGCACGGTGTGGCCCGGGCCCTTGGGCGCGATCATGATGACGTCGACGGTCTTCTTCGGCTCGATCAGGCCGAAATGCACGTTGAGGCCGTGGGCGAAGGCGATCGCGGCGCCGTCCTTGATATGGGGAGCAATTTCGTCGCGATAGATGTCGGCCTGCAGTTCGTCGGGGGTGGCCATCATCAGGAGGTCGCCCCACTTGGCAGCGTCCGGCACGGTCATGACCTTGAGGCCGTCGGCTTCCACCTTCTTGGCGGTGGTCGAGCCCGGGCGCAACGCGATCGCGATCTCCTTGACGCCCGAATCCTTGAGGTTCATCGCATGGGCACGGCCCTGCGAGCCGTAGCCGACGATCACCACCTTCTTGGTCTTGATCAGGTTCAGATCGGCGTCGCGATCATAGTAAACGCGCATGGTCCCTTGTCCTTCAGACAGTTCATGATGGGGAAATGATGCGGGCGAATAGCCCGACATCGGGTTTGAAGCAATGTTTGTGATGAGAAAAAGCGCGATGGGCTTCATTTCTTGCGCCCATCGCCCTGTTGGCGCATGGAAAGAAGGGCCTAGAGCGGCTCCGGGCCGCGGGCGATCGCGGCAATGCCGGTACGCGAGACCTCGACGAGGCCGATCGGGCGCATCAGCTCGATGAACTGGTCGAGCTTCTCGCCCTTGCCGGTCAATTCGAACACGAAGCTCTCGACGGTGGCATCGATCACCCGGGCCCGGAAGGCGTCGGCGATGCGCAGGGCCTCGCTACGCGCCTCGCCCTTGCCGCGCACCTTGATCAGCATGAGCTCCCGTTCAAGGGCCTTGCCGGTCAAGGTGAGGTCGACGACCTTATGGACGGGAACGAGGCGGTCGAGCTGCGCCTTGATCTGCTCGATCACGCTGGCGGTGCCGGTGGTGACCACGGTGATGCGCGAGACGTGCTCGGCATGCTGGGTCTCCGACACCGTCAGGCTTTCGATGTTGTAGCCACGGCCCGAGAACAGGCCGACGACGCGGGCTAGGACACCCGGCTCGTTGTCGACCTCCACCACGAGGGTGTGGGTCACGATCGTCTCGGCCGTCGAGGCCATGAAATAGGCGGATCCGGTCATTGGGGGTTCCAGATGGATGTGGGGCGGTGGAGCGCTCCTGGGACCGCCGGCATCTTGCCGGCTCTTTCTTTTTCTTCGAACCCGATGGTTCCAAGAGCCGGCAAGATGCCGGCGGTCCGAGGAAAATCATCACACCAGTTGCTTGCCCTTGGCGTCGATCACGCTGCCGATGTCGATGGCCGCGTCGCCCAGGATCATCTCGTTATGTGCCTTGCCCGACGGAATCATCGGGAAGCAGTTCTCCGACTTGTCGACATGGCAGTCGAAGATGACCGGATGCGGCGTGTCGATCATTTCCTTGATCGCAGCGTCGAGATCGCCCGGCTTGGTGCAGCGGATGCCGACCCCGCCATAGGCTTCCGCCAGCTTGACGAAATCGGGCAAGGCCGCCGAATAGCTTTCCGAATAGCGTCCGCCATGCAGGAGTTCCTGCCACTGGCGCACCATGCCCATATATTCGTTGTTGAGGATGAAGATCTTCACCGGCAGGCGATACTGCACCGCCGTCGACATCTCCTGCAGCATCATCTGGATCGAGGCCTCGCCGGCTATGTCGATCACCAGTGCATCCGGATGGGCGAGCTGCACGCCGATCGCGGCCGGGAAGCCGTAGCCCATGGTGCCGAGGCCCCCCGAGGTCATCCAGCGGTTGGGATCCTGGAAATGGAAATGCTGGGCCGCCCACATCTGATGTTGGCCGACCTCGGTGGTGATGTAGACGTCGCGATCCTTGGTGAGCTGGTAGAGGCGCTCGATGGCATATTGCGGCTTGATCGTCTCGTCCGAACCGCGATAGGCCAGCGACTTGCGGCCGCGCCAGGCGGCGATCTCATCCCACCAGCTTGCCAAGGCCGCCTTGTCGACCGTCGGCTTCAATTCGCGCCAGGCCGCCAGCATCTGCTCCAGCACATGGGCGCTGTCGCCGACAATGCCGATATCGACCTTGACGTTCTTGTTGATCGAGGAGGGATCGATATCCACGTGGATCTTGCGGCTGTGCGGTGAGAACGCATCGATGCGCCCGGTGATACGGTCATCGAAGCGGGCACCGATATTGATCAACACGTCGCAATCATGCATGGCCAGATTGGCTTCGTAGGTGCCGTGCATCCCCAGCATGCCGAGCCATTGCGGATCCGCCGCCGGGAAGGCGCCCAGGCCCATCAGGGTCGAGGTCACCGGGTAGCCGGTGAGCTTGGCGAATTCGCGCAGCAGCGCCGTGGCCCGCGGGCCGGCATTGACCACGCCGCCGCCGGTATAGAACACCGGCTTCTTGGCGCCGGCGATCAAGGCCACCGCTGCCTTGATCTTGTCCTGGTCGCCTTCCAGGCGCGGGCGATAGGTCTTGTGGATGTTGTCGGTCGGCTTGAAATACTCGCCCACCTTGAACTGCACGTCCTTGGGGATGTCGATCAGCACCGGGCCGGGACGGCCGCTTGCGGCGATCAGGAAAGCCTCGTGCAGGATGCGCGGCAGGTCCTCGATGCGCTTCACCAGGTAATTATGCTTGGTGCAATGGCGCGTGATGCCGATGGTGTCGGCCTCCTGGAAGGCATCCGAGCCGATCAGATGGGTCGGCACCTGGCCGGTGATGCACACCAGCGGGATCGAATCCATCAGGGCGTCGGTCAGGCCGGTCACGGCATTGGTGGCGCCGGGGCCGGAGGTCACCAGCACGCAGCCCACCTTGCCGGTGGAACGCGCATAACCCTCGGCGGCATGGACGGCGGCCTGCTCGTGCCGGACGAGAATGTGACGAAGCTGTTCCTGCTGGAAGATTGCGTCATAAATCGGCAGGACCGCACCGCCGGGATAGCCGAACAAGGTGTCCACACCCTGGTCGATCATGGCTTGCACCACCATTTCCGCGCCGGTCATTTGCTTCGTCGACATCGCCTTTTTCCTTGGCTTTTTCGAGCTTCGAATATCGTTCGCTTGTGTTTCGGGCAATAAAAAAGGCCCTCGAGGGGCCCATGTGCGTCATCGTAGGAGATTCGGGCTAACCCCGCTCCACCGACAACGCCAAACCTACGATAAGGATGTTGCGCAAGATCGCGCTCCCAATTTTCGAAAGTTACGGGGTTGTAAGGGTTGGCATTCGGGCGGTCAAGCGCTGATTTGCAGAAATTGGCAATTGTTGCGCAACATCTGGCAAAGCTAGTCTTTCATTGCCGTCCTCCGCCTCGCCCGCAGCGGCAAGCCCCGATCAAGAGAGAAACATGATGTTCGACAGCCCCGAGGATGCAAGGCTGGCCTTGCAGGCCTATTTCGACACGCCGCACATTGAGATGCTGGTCGAGGCGCTGGTGCCGACCCTGGTCTTTGAGGTGGCGCCCGGCAAACGGATCGTGGTCGGCGACACCAAATTCGGTGGCCGGCCGGACCTGCCCGCAGGCTCGGCCTGGCCTCGTCCGCCGGCACCCGCTGATCCGGAGGCGATCGCCAGCCAAGGCAATGCGGAAGCTGGCGCAGAAATGCGGCGGCATCTGGCGCAAGGCCTGCCCTACACCTTCATCGCCCAGATCGATCTCGCGGAGGCCGCCAGCCTCGGCAATGCCGCCTCTCCCCTTCCCCCGGACGGGCGCCTGCTGTTCTTCTACGATCTTGCCGTCGGACCATGGGAGACCGGCAAGCGGCCGGCCAAGGTGATCTGGGATCGGGCACCGCGGAACAAGCTCGCCACGCTGGCCATGCCCGAAGACCTGGCGCGGGCGGCTGAGAAGGCGCGCCGCGACGCCGCTGAAAACCGGGCCAAGTACAAACTGCCTGAACCATCGCAGGCGGAAGGCAGCAACTATGAAGCCCCCGAACGCGGCATGACCCTGCGTGCCAGTCTGAGCCTGCCCGATCCCAGTGCCATCGAGATGGAGGCATCGGCCAAACTCAATGCCGCCTATTCGGCGGCCGAAGGAACGCAAAGCGGCAAGAACGGACAGAGCTTCGAGGAGGCCTATGGCGAGGCGCTCACCGCCGGCGGCAAGCTCAAGCCGGCAGGACGCTGGCACCGGCAGCAACTCCTGGGCAGCCCGCAGCCGGAACAGGACGATCCCCGCTACGATGCCGTCATTGTCTCGCAATTCGGCAAGCAGCATTTGTCGTCGGACGAATGGAAGAAGGAACGCTCCGCCGTCATGGCGGCAGCCCATGATTGGGTACTGCTGTTCCAGCTCGACCTCGCCGATTGGAGCGCCGGCGCCTGGGGCGAAGGCACCGTCTACTTCCTGATGCGCCGAAAAGATCTCGAACAGCGCCGTTTCGATGAGGTGGTCGCCGTCTACCAGCAGACCTAGGATTCACCCGTCCATGAACGAAACGAGCTAGCTCGACCTTTGTCATCGCCGGGCATGACAGGGGTAGAGCGTCAGTTATTTCCGGCCATAGACCCCAACTCAAGTTGGCGGTGACGTCGCAGACTCAGATGCGCTCCCACGCCACCACCTCGAAACCGGCATCGTCGCCCTCGCCGCGCGGGTGGGGCGTGCGCGATACCTCGCGCCATTCTCCGGCCGGCAGTGCGGGGAAGACGGCGTCACCCTGCGCCTCCAGGTCGAGTTCGGTGAGCAGCAGGCGGCTGGCCCGTGGCAGGGCCTGGGCGTAGATGGCGGCTCCGCCCGCGATGACGACTTCGTCGGCCTTCATCTCGGTCGCGACCTGCTGTCCGCGCCTGAGAGCCGCCTCCAGACTATCAACCACGTCCACTCCCTCGGGCTGAAACGAGGGGTCGCGCGTCACCACGATGGTACGCCGCCCCGGCAAGGGGCGTCCGATCGACTGATAGGTGTTGCGACCCATGATCAGGGGCTTGCCCATGGTGGCGGCCCGGAACTGCTTGAGATCCGAGCGCATATGCCACGGCAGCCCGTTGTCGACGCCGATGACACGGTTGCGGGCCATCGCGGCGACCATGATGACGGGAACGCTCATGGCTTGCCGTTCACACCGCGATCGGCGCGGAGATCGCCGGATGGGCTTCGTAGCCTTCCACGATGAAATCCTCGAATCTGTAGTCGAGGATCGAGGCAGGCTTGCGGGCAAAGCGCAGCGTGGGCCAGGGCTTGGGCGTGCGGCTCAACTGCTCACGCACGAGATCGCCATGGTTCTGGTAGACATGCACGTCGCCGCCGAACCAGACGAACTCGCCGGGCTCGAGGTCGCATTGCTGGGCCAGCATGCGGATCAGCAGCGAAGCGGTGACGAGGTTATAGGGCACACCGAGGCCGACATCGCAGGAACGCTGGTGCAACAGACCGGAGAGCTTCCCGTCGGCGACGAAATATTGATAGGTGGTGTGGCAGGGTGGCAGCGCCATCCCGTCGAGCTCGGCCACGTTCCAGCCGGTGAAGATCAGCCGTCGCGAGGTCGGATTGTGCTTGATGTCGTGCACCAGCCGCGCGATCTGGTCGATCCCTTTCGGGTCCCGGCGATAGAGCCCCTCCTCGCCTTCGACATCGGTCGGCACGAAGAGCGGCCAATGGCGCCACTGCGCACCATAGACCGGGCCAAGGTCGCCCCAGCGCTCGGCGAAGGCCTCGTCGGCCACGATCCGCGCCTCGAAATCCTCCTGGCTGATCGCCTCGCCGGTTGCATTGCGATATTTGGCGAGCGGCCAATCGGTCCAGATCGTCACCTTGTTCTGCAGCAGCGGCCGGATATTGGTGCCGCCGTCGAGGAACCACAGCAACTCGCGCACGATCGTCTTCCAGGACACCCGCTTGGTGGTGAGCAGGGGAAGCGTGCCGTCGGACAGGTCGATACGCAGGCTCTGCCCGAACAGAGCGCGCGTGCCGACGCCGGTGCGGTCGACCCGCGGCGTGCCCTCGCGCCAGACGCGGTCGAGGAGGTCGAGGTAACCCTGTTCGGGATGCGGCTTATGGGTGCGGTCGAGCATGGCCTGATCTTAGCCGCGGCATGCGATTCCGCGACTCCCAAAAAAGATTGTGCACCAGTCTTTGAAAGACTAGCGCGGATTTCCTGCCAAACCATGACCGAGCTGTCGCTCCGGCCACGATATCCGGCCACTCGCAGGGTTAAACCTTCAAGCGCCCTCGAAATCCCCTTACGGCATAATAGGAGGATGCGCCGTTGTGGTAGGTGAAGACATGGTCGTAGCGGCGATCGCAAAACAGCGCTCCGCCTCTCTTCCTGATTTCGGTCGGCGTCTTCACCCAGCTCGAGGTTTTCAAGTCGAACTCCCCAAGCTCCTGCAAGGCGCGATATTGTTCTTCCGTGAGGAGATCGACGCCGATGGCGGCGGCCAGGTCGACTGCACTGCCCTCCGGCTTGTGCTCCTTACGCTCGTCGAGCGCCTGGCGGTCATAGCAGAGGCTCCTGCGGCCCTTGGGTGTTTCCGCCGCACAATCGCAGAAGACATAGTCACCGGTTGCCGGATCCTCGCCGATCACATCCGGTTCGCCACCCGTCCGCTCCATTTCGCCGAGGGAGCGCAATTTCTCGGGATTGGCCTCCAGGCGCGCCTGCACCTTGGCCCATTCGAAGCCCTTGTGGCGCTTCATATTGGCATCGAAGCGAGCCTTCAGCACATCCAACAAGTACTGGCTACCGTTCTTGCTCATCTGGCGCTCCCGCTTCCCGTCGATAGGTGTGGTCTCGTCCTTGGTGCCCGATATCTAGTGTGCGAAATCCTCGCCGTGATATCCCTGCGCATAAAGCAGCGCCGTCAGGTCGCCATGTTCCACCCGCATGCGGGCTGCCGCGGCGACCGCGGGCTTGGCGCGATAGGCCACGCCGAGGCCGGCTTCGCCCAGCATGGCGAGATCGTTGGCGCCATCGCCCACTGCCATCGTATCGGAGGCTGCCAGGCCCCTCGCCTGCCTCAGGCGCTCGAGATTGGCGCGCTTGGCCTCCTTGCCGAGAATCGGCTCGGCGACCTCGCCAGTGAGGTAACCATCCCTGACCACCAGGAGATTGGAGTGATGCTCATCGAAGCCGACCATCGCGCCGATCTTGGCGGTAAACAAGGTGAAGCCGCCCGAGACGAGCGCCGTATGAGCCCCGTTCGCCCGCATGGTGCGCACCAGTTCCGGCCCGCCCGAGGTCAGTGTCAGGCGGTCGCGGATGACCTCGTCGGCGATGCTCTCGGGCAATCCCTTCAGCAGGGCCACGCGTTCGCGCAGAGCCGGTTCGAAGGCGATCTCGCCGCGCATGGCACGCTCGGTGATCTCGGCCACCATCGCCTTGGCACCGACGAAATCGGCCAACTCGTCGATGCATTCCTGGCCGATCATGGTGGAGTCCATGTCGGCGAGGAAAAGATGCTTGCGCCGCCCCTCGGCTTCCTGCACCACCAGATCGACGGTAGTCCCCGCGAGAGCCTCGCGCAGACGAGCCTCGATCTCGACGATCGGCGCATCGGCTGTACAGGCGATGTCGACGGCCACGCCGGGAGCCAGAACGCTGGGCTTCCCCGGTGCAGCCAGCGCCTCGACCGCGCGCGACAAAGCGGCCGCGTCGACGGCGGGACGGTCCGGATGGGAGATCAGCGTGGCGACAAGGGACATGAGGACAGGTATCCGGAGTGACAGCCATTCAATATGACGCCGTGCTTCTCGCAGGTCCGACGGCGAGCGGCAAGTCGGCTTTGGCCCTGGCTCTCGCCGAGCGCTTCACCGGCACCATCATCAACGCCGATTCCATGCAGGTCTACCGCGATCTTGCCGTGCTCAGTGCTCGCCCGGATGCCAGCGAGACGGCGCGCGCACCTCATTTGCTCTATGGCCACGTCGATGGCGCCGTCAATTATTCGGTGGGACGCTGGCGCGCGGACGCGGCAGCCGCGCTCGATGACGTCCGCCGGCAGCAACGCCTGCCCATCGTGATCGGCGGTACCGGCCTCTATTTCAAGGCGCTGGAGCGGGGGCTGGCCGAAATGCCCGCCGTTCCCGACAGCGTGCGCGACACTGTACGCGCCAAGGCCGAGGGCCTGGAGACGCAGGCTTTGCATGGCTGGCTGAGCCAGAAGGATCCTGCCATGGCGAATCGCCTGCGACCCAGTGATCGCCAGCGCCTGATCCGCGCTCTCGAAATCTTCGAAGCAACCGGCCGCTCCCTGTCGGAATGGCAGAGCGAACCCCATTCGCCCCCCCTGCTCGATGCCGGCAAATGCCTGCGCCTCTTTCTCAGCCCGCAGCGCGCCGAGCTCTATGCCAGGATCGATCACCGCTTCGACCTGATGGTCGGGCAAGGCGCGATCGAGGAGGTTCGCGCGCTCTCCCGGCGCGGCCTCGATCCGGCCCTGCCCGTGATGCGGGCCCATGGCGTGCCCGGGCTCTGCCGCTACCTCGCCGGGGAAATCGGGCTCGGGGAGGCCATAGCCGGTGCCAAGGCTGACACCCGCCATTATGCGAAACGCCAATTCACCTGGTTCCGCCACCAGATGCCGGGCTGGCGCTTCGTCGAGCCTGCTCAAGCACTTGCGGTTGCTTCGGATGCGCTGATGAACGAAATTTAACACGTGCCCGTCGCGATGTTCGCCAATTGCGGCCCGACGCCGGGTTTACATAGGAATTTCAAGGGGCTGCATAGGAGTTTCCGCAGCTTTGCCATGTGGAGACAGCTTCGTTCGAACGCCGTTTCGTCGATTTAGAGGCTTGTTTTCAAACATGGTTTCGGATTGATCGGGGGGGTTGCATTCCTATATGCAGCTTCTCTCCAGCTTATTCCGTTCTTTGGAATGGGCTTTCGTCCTGCTTTGGGCAGACGAACAATCAAAGGACCAAGACATGCCTTGGAGTAACCAGAGCGGCGGTGGTGGCCCCTGGGGTAGCGGCGGCGGCAACAGCGGGGGCGGGCGTCCGGGGGGCGGTGGCCCCTGGGGTGGTGGTCCATCCGGCGGTTCGCAGCCTCCGGATCTCGAAGACTGGCTTCGCCGCAGCAAGGACGGCCTCAAAAATCTCCAGGGCGGCGGCGGTTTCACGCCGCGCAACATCGCCATCGGCGCGGTGGCGCTGATCGGCCTGTGGCTCCTCACCGGCTTCTATCGCGTGCAGCCCAATGAGGTCGGCCTCAATCTCGTCTTTGGCAAATATGTTTCGCTGAGCCCGCCGGGCCTGCGCTACAATGTGCCCTATCCGATCGGCACGGTCGAAAAGCCCACCGTGACCAATGTCGAGACCATCAATGTCGGCACGCGTGGCGACAGCGACAGCGCCAATGAAATGCTGACCGGCGACGAGAACCTCGTCAATATCGGCTTCACGGTGCAGTGGCAGATCAACCCGGCCGCGCCGCAGGATTACGCCTTCAACCTGGCCAATCCCCGTGGCACGATCCGGGCCGTCGCAGAGAGCGCCATGCGCGAAGCCATCGGCCAGCGCAACATCACGCCGATCCTGACCGGCGATCGCCAGGCGATCGAGCAGCAGGTGCAAGGCGAGATGCAGCGAGCCCTCGACAGCTACCGGGCTGGCGTGCTGGTTCGCCTGGTGCAGTTGCAGAATGTCGATCCGCCGCCCCAGGTGATCGATGCCTTCCGTGACGTCCAGGCCGCGCGCGCCGACCAGGAAAACACCATCAACCAGGCGCAGGTCTATGCCAACAAAGTGATCCCGGAAGCAGGCGGTGAAGCCGCTCGTATCACCCAGGCGGCCGAGGCCTATCGTGCGCGTACCGTTGCCGAAGCCACCGGTGAGGCGTCGCGCTTCAACGAAGTCTACAGCGCCTATCAGAAGGCTCCTGTGGTCACCCGCGAACGCATGTATCTGGAAGCCATGACCTCCATCCTCACCGATACGAACAAGGTGATCCTGGACTCGAAGACGCAAGGCCAGGGTGTGGTGCCCTATCTGCCGCTCGACCGTCTGCTCAAGCGACCGGCCGGCACGGCACAACCCCAGCAGGGAGCGGCACAATGAGATCCCCGCTCGGAACCATCGCCCTGATCGCGACCGGTGCCATCCTGGTCCTGGTCTATCTGTCGGCCTATACGGTGACGCCGCGCGACTACGCCCTGCCCCTGCGCTTCGGCGAACCGCAGCCGGCCAAGACCCAACCCGGTCTGTACTGGAAATGGCCGTTCATCGAGAATGTCGAGTACATCAACAAGCAGGTGCTGGACCTCGACAGCCTGCCGCAGGAAGTCATCGCCAGTGACCAGAAGCGCCTGAAGGTCGACGCCTTCGCCCGCTATCGCGTCTCCGATCCGCTGCGCTTCTTCCAGACCTCGCGGTCGGAGAAGGGTGCGGAACTGCAGCTTTCCTCGATCCTGTCCTCGGCGGTTCGCCGCGTTCTCGGCCAATCGACCTTCGCCGCCGTCGTACGTGACCAGCGTACCGCGCTGATGGAGAAGATTCGCGCCGAGGTGAATCGTGAAGCCGGCGGCCTCGGCATCGAGGTGGTCGACGTGCGTATCCGCGGCGCCGACCTGCCGCAGGCCAACTCCGAGGCCGTCTACAAGCGGATGCAGTCGCAGCGCCAGACCGAGGCTCAGCAGATTCGCTCGCAGGGCACGCAGCAGGCTCAGATCATCCGCTCGGATGCCGACCGTCAGGTCGCCAAGATCCTCGGTGAGGCACGCGGTAAGGCGGCGGAGACGACCGGCCAGGCCGACTCGGCCCGCATCAAGATCCTGGCGGATGCCTACAACAAGGATCCGGAATTCTTCCAGTTCTACCTATCGATGCGGAACTACGTCGATGCGATGAAGCCCGACAACACGCAGGTCTTCATCAGCCCGGACTGGGATTATTTCCGTTATCTGCGTTCGCCGGCCGCCCCTACGGGAGCACCGGCCCCGGCAGCCTCTCCCCCGGCTCCTCCGGCGCAATAGGCTTGACGCCGGCCCTATATAAAGCTCCATTGCGCCGACCGCTTCATTGCGGCCGGCGTTTTTCTTAGGACCGCCGTGAACATTCTGACGGCTGCCCTTGCCAAAAGCGTCTTGCGATTTGACGGGTTCACCAAGAATCGCAAAAACGCTCTGGCCAATCGGTTGGATTGGCTGAAAACAAGGAGCTGGAGCGAACAAGCGTTCAGACATGAACGCATTTTGCTCCAGGATCGCAAACCGTCGGAAGGTTCGGGTGCGGTTCACATAATGTGTGGGGCGGATGGATAGTTTCTCTTTCGGTGATTTCATCACTGCGCTCGGACTGGCCTTTGCGATCGAAGGGTTGTTCTTCCTGGCCTTTCCCGATCCGGTACGGCGCATGATGGTCTCGGTCGCCAACTCCCCCAATGCGCAGCTCCGCCTCGCCGGATTCATTTCCGCCATCATCGGTATCATCATAATCTGGGCCGTAAGGGGCATGTGACGTCGTCGGCTCGGTAGCCGGACACCTCGGGGCCCGATGCACCGTCCCATCCTGTTGCGGGTGAAACTGACAAGCCCCAACTTTGCGTGAACTTGCGAGTACGTCACGCTCGCGCCGCATTCCGCACTTGAAATTCAATCCGACCGCGCCCCACATCAACACCGATGCGGGTGACCATCCGAGGACTTGATGCCGATTCAACTCAACACCCTGATGCGCCGCAGCGGCGCCGTTGCCATCGCCGCCCTCCTTGCCGCGAGCCCGGTCACGCTGGTAGCGCCGCCGGCCATGGCTGCGGCAGGTCCGCCTTCCGTCGCCGATCTCTCGGCCGAGCTGATCGATGCCGTCGTCAACATCTCGACGTCGCAGACGGTTGCCGCCGGCAGCAATGACGATGACGACGAGGATGCGCCCAAGCAGCCCATGCCCAAGCTGCCGCCCGGATCGCCTTTCGAAGAATTCTTCAACCAGTTCTTCAACAACAAGGACGGCAAGGGCCTGCAGCGACCGCGAAAAACCGAGGCGCTCGGCTCGGGCTTCGTCATCGACCCCAGCGGCATCATCGTCACCAACAACCACGTCATCGACGATGCCGACGACATCGAGGTCAATTTCAACGATGGTTCCAAGCTCAAGGCCAAGCTGCTCGGTCGCGACAAGAAAGTCGACGTCGCCGTGCTGAAGGTCGATCCGCCCAAGCCGCTGAAGGCCGTGAAGTTCGCTGATAGCGACAAGGTCCGCGTGGGCGATTGGGCGATGGCGATCGGCAACCCGTTCGGCCTGTCGAGCACGGTGACGCTGGGCATCATCTCGGCCCGCAACCGCGACATCAATTCGGGACCCTACGACAACTACCTGCAAACGGACGCTGCCATCAACAAGGGCAATTCCGGCGGGCCGCTGTTCGACATGGACGGCGGCGTCATCGGCATCAACACCGCCATCATCTCGCCGACGGGCGGCTCGATCGGCCTCGGCTTCTCCATGCCGTCGGCGACCGTGCAGCCGGTGATCGAGCAGCTCCGGCTCTATGGCGAGACGCGGCGCGGCTGGCTGGGCGTGCGGATCCAGGGCGTCAGCGACGACATCGCCGAGAGTCTCGGCATGCAGAAGGCCCAGGGCGCGCTGATCGCCGGCGTCGACGACAAGGGACCTGCCAAGCCGGCAGGCCTCGAACCGGGCGACGTGATCCTGAAATTCGACGGCCACGACATCAAGGAAATGCGGGACCTGCCCCGTCTCGTCGCCGACACGCCGGTGGACAAGAAGGTCGAGGTGGTGATCCTGCGCAAGGGCCAGACCCTGACCAAGACCGTGACCGTCGCCCGGCTCGATGAGAGCGACGGGGCGATCAAGGCATCCACC
This sequence comes from Labrys sp. (in: a-proteobacteria), assembly GCF_047605565.1. NCBI lineage: Bacteria > Pseudomonadati > Pseudomonadota > Alphaproteobacteria > Hyphomicrobiales > Xanthobacteraceae > Labrys > Labrys sp. (in: a-proteobacteria). The sequence goes on along the minus strand of NZ_JASGFM010000005.1, from coordinate 108,001 downwards.
CGCGGCACCGAAACGCCCGAAAAGCCGAAGATCACCAAGGCGCTCGGCCTGGAAATGTCCGGCATCACCAAGGAGCTGCGCGACAAGTACAAGCTTGCCAACGACGCCAAGGGCGTGGTGGTCACCAAGGTGGACAATGGCTCCTCGGCCGAGGACAAGCAGGTCAAGGTCGGCGACGTCATCCTGCAGGTTGGCCAGCAGGCGGTCTCCAATCCCGAGGATGTGAGCAAGCGCATCGAGGAGTTGAAGAAGTCCGGCACCAAGCAGGCCCTGCTGCTGCTGTCGAACACCCAGGGTGAGCTGCGCTTCGTAGCGCTGGCGCTGAACTGAGCCGCTCGCGGACTTCTTGAGCGTTCAAGAGAGCAAAAAAACCCCCTTTCCGGCTCCGGCAAAGGGGGTTTTGCGAATCCGCATCGGGCGACCGTCATGGCCGGGCAGGAAAAGCGGGAGCATACCCTGTGAGACGGCATGGCGACGGCCACTGATTTCGCCCCCTATGTCCGACGATGGGCGCTGGTTCCCGACGGTGATCCGATCGTGACCCATTCGAGCCGCCTTCTGCCGGTTCTGCACGCTGGCGCGCCGGCCATGCTGAAGGTCGCCACTGAGGCGGAAGAACGCTGGGGTGCCGGCCTGATGATTTGGTGGGGCGGGCGTGGCGCTGCCCGTGTCCTTGCGCATGACGACCGGGCCATCCTGCTCGAGCGCGCCACCGGCCGCCATTCGCTGGTCCACATGGCCAAAAACGGAGCGGATGACGAGGCCAGCCGCATCATCTGCAAAGTCGTCGGTGCGTTGCATGAGGCGCGCGCGATGCCTCCGCTTGACTTGATCCCGCTCGAACAGCGGTTTCAGGCACTGGAGGCTGCACTCGAAGGGGAGATTTTTGCGCGATCTGCCGTCGCTGCCAGAGCGCTTCTCGCCAATCCGCGCGATGTCGTCACCCTTCATGGCGACATTCATCACGCCAACATTCTCGATTTCGGCGAGCGAGGCTGGCTTGCCATCGCCCCCAAACGCCTGAAGGGCGAGCGGGGTTTCGACTACGCCAATCTCTTCTGCAATCCGGACCATACGGTCGCCACCGCGCGGGGACGCCTTGCGCGGCAGGTCGAAGTGGTCGCTCGGGCTGCGCAGCTGGAGCGCGGCCGCCTGCTTCACTGGATCCTGGCTTGGGCAGGGCTTTCAGCGACCTGGCTGATCGAGGATGGCGAGGACGAGCATGTGGCGCGAACCCTCGAGGTCGCGAACATCGCTGTCGCGGAGATCGATAAGAGCTGACGTACCGCGCAGATCCGCGACGCGCGGCTCACCGGCAAAAATGCGGGAAAGCGCGCCTACTTCTTTTTGCGGAAATGATCGAGGCTGACGATCTTCTCGCTCTCGGCGGGCCGGTCGTCCTCACCGCCCTCATCCGCCGCCACCGGCTCTTCCACAGGCGGACTGGCTTTCTTGCGAGCGGGCTTGGCTGCCATCTCTTTGGCCCCGGCCTCCTTGGTCGGCGCACCCTTGCCGGCTTCGCCCTCGTCGCCACGCGGAACCGCACGGATCGCAGCCGGCGCCGGCGTGGGCGCGGCCTCCTCTTCCGACTCGCCCTCGTCGACTTCGAACTTCACGCCGAAATCGACCGACGGATCAAAGAAGGCCGTCATGGCGGCGAACGGTACGATCAGCCGTTCGGGAGCATTGCCGAAGGACAATCCGACCTCGAAGCCGTAGTCGCTGACGGTAAGGTCCCAGAACTGATGCTGGAGAACGATGGTGATCTCCTCCGGAAACTTTTCCGCCAAGCGCGCCGGAATACTGACGCCGGGGAACTGGGTCTTGAAGGAGATGAAAAAATGATGGTCGCCAGGCAGTCCGACGCGCGCAGCATCGGCCAATACGCGGCGAACCATGCCGCGCAGCGCATCCTGAGTGAGAAGATCATAACGGATATGGTCAATACTCATCGCGCAATTTCTTACCAGGCCAGCTCTTATTAGGTCGGGCCCGCTGGCACGTGCATACGCCTCGCAGACCGCATCTCGGATGGCCTGCAGGCAGACCGGAATGAAGTGGAGGCTTCTGTTGCCAGGTGCCTCCGGACCCCGCCTGCCGGTGCTACCCGTCAGGACTTGATTTCGGTCTAGTTACCGCTTACGCGGCAACCGCAACCGGAGCATAGTTGTCGTTGGCAACTATAAAAAAGGCCCGATATCGGCGGAACCATGCCGAGCGAAAGCACACCCTTTACACCCTCGTCGATCCTGTTTCGCCCCCGCCGCAGCCCGCCCTGACGGGCTCTGGTGGAGGCGCCGGGTACTGCCCCCGGGTCCGATAGGTTTATTTCGATGACCATTTATCGCCATAGCCGGCGCGAGCCGGCAAACTGAATATAAGCTGCCTGTTCGGCAGAAAAAAGAGGCGATTGCGGTTTGACGGAGCTTTCCTCAGGCTTGGCATGCCTTATTTGAGGATGAGGGCATCTTGCCCTGCCTGTGTCATCCATGTCCGGCGCATAATGGCGGCCATAGGTGATCCACGGAAATGCCGAGTATGAGCTGCCATGCGAGCCCCGAATCCGGGCATGAACGCACAGGGCCAGTTGCAGGAGACCATCATGATCGAAGCCACCCCCGCCACCCGCCAGGAAAGCGACTCCTTCGGGCCGATCGACGTGCCGGCCGGACATTATTGGGGGGCCCAGACCCAGCGCTCGCTCGAGAATTTCCGTATCGGCGCCGAAAAGATGCCTCGCCCGCTGATTCACGCCCTCGGACTGATCAAGCTGGCGGCAGCTCGCGCCAACCGCGAGCTCGGTGTGCTTGACCCCGCTCTGGCGGACACCATCGAGCGCGCCGCCCGCGAAGTCGCCGACGGCAGGCTCGACGATGAATTTCCTCTGGTCGTCTGGCAAACCGGCTCGGGCACGCAGAGCAACATGAATGCCAATGAGGTGATCTCCAACCGCGCCATCGAGATGCTCGGCGGCGCCATGGGTTCCAAGAAGCCCGTTCACCCCAACGACCATGTCAATCGCGGCCAGTCTTCGAACGATACCTTCCCCACCGCCATGCACGTGGCTGCAGCCCGCGAGATCCACGACCGCCTGCTGCCGGCACTGCGCCATCTTGCCTCCGCCTTGGAGCACAAGGCCGAGACCTTCAAGGACATCATCAAGATCGGGCGCACCCATTTGCAGGATGCCACCCCGCTCTCGCTCGGCCAGGAGTTCTCGGGCTATGTCACACAGTTGCAGCAAGGCATCCGGCGGGTCGAGGCCGGCCTCGCCGAATTGATGCCGCTGGCGCAGGGCGGCACCGCGGTCGGCACCGGCCTCAACACCCGCGAGGGCTTTGCGGAGCGAATCGCAGCCGAGCTTGCCGCCCTGACCGGCCTGCCCTTCGTCACCGCGCCCAACAAGTTCGAAGCCCTCGCCACCCACGACGCCCTGGTGTCGGCCCATGGTGCGCTCAATACCCTGGCCGTCAGCCTGTTCAAGATCGCCAGCGACATCCGCCTGCTCGGTTCGGGGCCCAGGGCCGGGCTCGGCGAATTGATACTGCCCGAAAACGAGCCGGGCTCCTCCATCATGCCCGGCAAGGTCAACCCGACGCAGTGCGAGGCGATGACCATGGTCTGCACCCGGGTGTTCGGCAATCAGAGTACCGTCACCTTTGCCGGCAGCCAGGGACATCTGGAACTGAACGTATTCAAGCCGGTGATCGCCGACGCCGTGCTGCAATCGGTCCGGTTGCTTGCCGACGCAACCAACAGCTTTACCGATCACTGCGTCAGCGGCATCGAGGCCGACACGTCGCGAATCAGCGATCTCGTAGCGCGTTCCTTGATGCTGGTGACCGCGCTAACACCTGTCATAGGTTATGATAAGGCAGCTTATATTGCCAAGACGGCGCACCGTAACGGTACCACTCTACTTCAGGAAATATTGGCGGCAAAAATAATGGACGAAAGAGCTTTTGAAAGTGCGATGAGCCTTGCACGGATGATCACGCCAGATAAAGAATGACAGGAACGTTGTTTTCTAACCAACGCATATGTCTTACAAGATGCAACCCAATCGAGCCTCAAGTCGATATTGAAGTTGTTCACTTGAGAGAAAGTTCCTTTCCGGTAAGCTGATGGCTGAGATCGTGAATTTGAGGAGAGTACGCAAGGCTCGGGCAAGGGCCGAAGCCGGGCAGGAGGCCGCCCGGAAACGCTCGATCCATGGACTCTCGCGCATCGATAGGGAAAGGCTGCAGGCGGACAAGCAGGAGGCCGAAAGGCACCTCGACAGACACCGCCTGGAGCCCAATAATGTAGAGTGATGGGCTGCCATGAAAAGCAAAGTCGTTAAACGTTCGATCGTCATTGCCGGCCACAAGACGAGCGTATCCCTCGAGGACGCCTTTTGGGAAACGTTGAAGGAACTGGCCGCCAAGCGCGATCTCACGCTCTCGGACGTCGTTGCCGAGATCGATGCCACGCGCGCCCAAGGAAATCTGTCTTCCGCAATCCGGCTCTTCGTCCTGGAGAATGTACGCCGAGGATGAGGCGCGAGATGATTTGACACGGGCGGCAATCATATTCGCCCGATTGCTTGAAAAGCATGCACAGCTACCAAGACCGGCTTGGCCCCTGTCCGCTGTTTGTCGTCGAGTTATAAGGACTGCCTTTACGGCAACGGCCATTTTTCCCTTCAAGCGAGCAGACACGGCCTCCTTCGGACTCAGCCCTGCCACCATGGTTGGTCCAGCCGGCTCATTTCGCGGCCCAGAATTGCCGGCGTTATAATACCACTCGCGGTCTTGAACATTCATTTCAACCAAGAGAGCGGGAAGCCAGGCTTCCAGCCTCGTCTCAGGGACCAACGGGCGGGGACTCGATGGGTGCCTGCGGCAAGGCCGGCCCGGCATTCGGCAGAAGCGGGGCCGGCACCACCGTGGTATGCCCGGGTGTCACCGGCGAGACAGGCAGGTTTTCGAGCGCAGGCAGTTTCACCGGCGGCGCGCCGGGAAGGCCGGACGACGGCGCGAGCGGCACGCCCGCCCCGCCGGTTGCCGGCGCGACCGGCCCCAATTGCAGCGGCGGCAGTGCCTTCCGACGGGCATCCTCGATTGCCTTCTGCATCTTCAGGGCTTCGGCGCGTCGGGCATCTTCCTGCGCCTTCTCCTCGATCCGCCGCTGGGCCTCCAGCGCCTCGAGCTTGCGGGCTTGCTGCTCGACGCCGCGGATGCTGAGCCAGGCGACAAGGCTCGACACGTCGACCTGCTTTTGCGGGGCGTCGATAGTGCCGCGCAATTGCACCGGAATTGTCGGGGCCGGGCCGCCAAAACCATCGGCAGGGTTGGTAGGCGAGAGGGCGATATCCGCCTTCACCGTCAGGTCCGACAGATCCAGCAGGCCGGAAAGGGCAACGCTGCCCTGGGCCGAGGTCGCCCTCGTCGAGGAGAGGCGAAGGACGCCGCCCGCGAGGGAGAGATTGCCATTGATCGCGCCGGTCTGCAGCGGCGCCTCGTCGAGACTGCGTTCGAAGGCTTCCCGGACGTGACTGGCATCGCCGGAAAGCCCGCCATCCACCGCCGCCACCGTTTGGTCGAAGGCCTTTTCCGAAAGCCCGGCCAGCGATGCCTCGGCGAGTTCGGCAGTTCCGCCACCGGTGAGGGAGGACATCACGGCATCGGGCGAACGGCCATTGCCCTGGAATTCCATCCCCATGGCCAACTCGCCCGAGAGCTGATGTCCTTGCAGCGCCACCCTGCGCAGCGAGAAACGCCCGCTCGCCGCGGTATCGAGGGCGGCATGCGAAAGCTGGAGGGCACCGCTGACGTCGCCACCGGCGAGTTTCGCCGCAAAATCGTCCACGGCGACCTTGCCGGCGCCGAAATTCAGCACCGCACGCGCATCGTCGAGCTCCGGCAAGCGCCGCGACAGGCGCAACGTCTTGGCCGAGATGGCGAGCCGACCGGCCAGGGCATCGAAGGTTCCCGGGCCGAAGGTCTCATCGGAAAAGGCATTGCCATTGGTATTTCCGGCGCTCAGATCCGCTCCTGAGAACAGCGAGCCGAGCAATTGGCCGTCGGCCTTGAGAAAATTCAGCCGCCCGTCGAGGCGTGCCGGCCTGCCGGCACTGACGGTGAGCGCACCACTGACCGGCATGCCGAGCACGGTCCCCGTCAGGTCGTCGAAGACGTAGCGTCCTGCCCTGGCACGAAAGCCGGAATCCAGCGTGGCGCCCTGAGACGGGACCACGCCGGGAAGCGGCAGACCCAGGAGCTGGGCGGGTACCAGCGCATCGTCGGTGCTGGCCGTCAAACGTCCGTCAAAGGCTGGTGCCTCGAATGAGCCGGTCATCTTGCCGGTACCGGAAAGCTGCAGCCCCGCTCCACCGAAACTGCCGTTCCAACGCATCGCGCCATTGAGCGGGCCCGACAAAGCCATTTCCAGCGAGGCGCGCCCGGGCACGGAACCCGCCCTGTAATCGAACCCGGCCTGGCGCATCAGCGTGGCCACGTCGAGGCTGTCGGCCTTCACCCTGATATCGGCACTCTCCCCTGTCCCCTTGCCTGCGAATTGCGTGTCGAGTTGCAGGACGCTGCCACCGAACTTGCCGTCGACCGAGTAACGCCGCGCCGCGCCGAAGGCGACGGAAAGGCTGGCATTGGCCGGCGAGAGCGCTGCCGCGCGGGCCGCAAAGGCGTCGACCCAGAAAGCCGGCAGCGTGCTGCGCTTGAGCGCTGTCGCCAGCCCTGAAAGGTCCTTGCCGTTCAGCACGATGCGGATTTCGCCCTGGGGCTCGGCGCCGATATTGTCGATACGGCCATTGGCCGTGAGATTGGCACCGCCGAGGTCGCTGACGACCACGTCCTCCAAGGCGATCAGCTTGCCGCCGGCCTTGATATGCCCGCTGACCGACTTGGCCTCGATTCCGGACAGGGCCAAAGCCTCGGCCTTCAAGCGGACATCGGCTTCACTGAACAGATCGCTGCTGCCAGGCAGAAGAGCGGCCACCGATGGCAGCACGTCGAGATCGATGCGTTGCGCGGCGAGATTGGCTTCGACCCGTCCGGCGGAACGGCCCTGCGCCAAGCGGTTCCAGGCCAGCCTGCCCCTGACCGCGGCATCGTCGATGGCAAGGGTCAGCTGCGAAAAATCGACCTTGTCGGCGTCGGCTTCGAGAGCAGCCTTCAGGGACAATTTGCGGGCAGCATCCGGCCGTCCCAGGACGGGTTGGCCCTGCAGCCAGCCGATCAGGCCGGTGGCCCGATCCGATTTGAGGTCGAGATTGCCCTTGAAACCGCCGCCTTCGTCATTGACGTCACCGGCCAGCAAGAGATGGCTGTTGCCCGGCAGGTCCGCCTCGAGGCGATCAACCTGCAGTTTCCCGTCGGCCACCCGGATGCTCGCCCGGGCATTCTGGGTCAACTCGCCGCCCAGCATGAGGCCGTCGGCGGCCAGATCGATCTGAGCGTTGGTGGCCGCACCCGCCAGCACGGGCACGACCCTGGCAAGCCTGGCCAGCACTGCAGCCGGTGGTTGGCGCTTGTCGGGGCCGATACCGACGAAACGATCGAGCTCGAGCTGCTTGCCGACGAGGTTCGCCTCCAGCACCGGCGTGGTGCCGAAAGCCAGGTTCACGCTTCCGGTGAGCTTGAGGGCACGCTCGTCCGGCCCCAGTTGGATCGCCACCTTGTCGGAGACCACCCCTGCCGGCGTCGCCGTCACCGGCCCCGACATGCTCCAGGCCTGTTGCTCGCTGGCTCCCTGATCATCGGCGCTTCCCTCCCCCGCTGCCTTCGCGGCGAAAGTTGGACGCAGCAGCGTTGCCGCGCCCACGAATGTCGGCTTCCCCCCTTGAAGCTTGACCTGGCCGTCGAGATCGAGCGTTACCGGCTTGTCCGCCGGCACCGCCGTGACACGCAGATTGAGGCTGCCCTTCTCGGCGACGCCCGTGGCGATCTTCACCGTATGCGGCACGCCGGCGATCTTGATCCCGCCCTCGGCCTTGTAGGGACCGAGCACCGAGCCGGATTCACCGACCAGATTGATGCCGGTGAGACTGATGTCCTGGCCGTCGACCTTGTTCACATAATGAAGCGAGCCACCGCTGACCTCGAAGCTCTCGACCGCCGCCCCGAGAGACACCGGATATTTCGAGAGAGGGGCGATCGTGCCCTCGTCATCGGCCGTCACCGACAAGGCCGGATCACGTACCACGACATTGGAAAGATCGACGTCGCCACGCAACAGGCCGCCGAGACTGACGTCTCCGTCGATGCGGGCAACGTTCAACCTGGTGGTGCCATAGGGGTCGCCGATGCTGACATCGGACAAGGAGAGCCAAGGCTGAGGCAGGAGGCGCGCTTCGATCGGGCCGCGAATGATGACGGGCGTGCCGAAATGCTGCGTGAGGCGGTCACCAATGTCCTCGCGCCAAGCGTTCCAGTCGACGTAGAGGGGCGCGGTGAACACGGCCGCAAACGCCACGATCAACAAAAAACCGATAACGGTGAGCGCCTCGCGCACGCCGCACGTCCTTTCCAAAGCCTTTTGCGATCCATTCCTGTCGTCACGAATCGCAAAAACGCGTCCAAACAAAGCATTGGAGCAAAATGCGTTCTGTCGGAACGCGCTTTGCTCCCGAGCCGGAAAACCTTCCATTCCGACCAATCGCGGCGTGGTGAATCCGGTTTCGAAGCTCCTCCCCTACCAGCTCCGACCATACGCGAAAACCAAGGCGAGACGAAACCGGGAACAGGGAGAAACTGTGGTCCCGGGTCACCGCACAAGGCAGCGAACGGGTAGCCTTTGAGGCCGAAATCGCGCGCAAAAATCTCAGTATGAACAGATTCGGCGGCAATTGTCTTACGAACGACCCTGCATATTCACATTTTCACCAATTCTTTAGATTTCATTAAGACCCGTACAAAATTTGTGCTATGACATCCTCCGCCGGGATAAATGCTAAAGCATGAGCCGGCTGTGCTGTGCCTGGATGCTCCACACAAAAGAATGAGCGGCGGGCAAAAAGGGCGGTCGAATTCCTGGCCGTTCGTCACAACAGCGTCGCGTCAATAGAGGAACGGTATCTCTCGCTTTCAGTGAGGTGGGTACACAATGTTACGCTTGATCAGCTCCGTCGGAGTCGTATTGGCGTTAGGTGTCTTCGGCGCAGGCTTTTATACGGTTGGGACTAGCACGGGGCAGTCTCCGTTGGCCCGTAGCGAGCCGACAAGCCGTGTAGCAGCCGCAAACATGCTGGTATTTCTTTCGGTGGACAAGCAAACACAACAGGCTGGCTATCTCGATGGTCGGCCCGTCCCTTCCGGTTTGACGATGCCGATCATCGTCCGTGTCAAACCCAAGGACGCTACTGAAGGAAAGGCCGCTGGTCAGCCGGTGGTGGTGACGCCATAGGAGAGGACAGGTTCCACGGCTGGGAGGGACCGGGCCGGAATTGTCCTTGAACAACCAGAGCTGGGCCTGGCCGCAGGCAAGGCTCGACAGGCATCCGGGACGGGTGCCCAAGATGAATGAAGACGACAGGCGGATGTTTCCAGGGGAAGCATCCGCCTGTCGCTTTTTGCAGTGGCCCGGAAAGCCGCTACGTCGAACGGGGATCCGCCTCGGCTTGCCCGCTCAATCGGGAAAGATCTTGCCTGGATTCATGATGCCTGCCGGATCGAGGGCCTGCTTGATCGCCCGCATCGCCGCCAGGGCCGGAGCCCCATGTTCGGCTTTGAGATATTTGCGCTTGCCCTGCCCCACGCCATGCTCGCCCGTGCAGGTGCCTTCCATGGCCAGCGCCCGCTCCACCAGCCGTTCTAGAAAGCCCTCGCAGGCGGCAACCTCGTGGGGATCGCTCATGTCGATCATCGGCTGCACATGGAAATTGCCGTCGCCGACATGGCCGACGATCGGGGCGATCAGGCCGGTGGCATCGATATCCCGGCGTGTTTCGGCGACGCATTCGGCCAGACGCGACAGCGGCACGCAAACATCGGTGGCGACGATCTCGGCCCCCTGCCACATGGACTTGACCGCCCAATAGGCATTGTGGCGCGCCGCCCATAGCCTGGTGCGCTCCTCGGGCTTGGTGGCCCAGGTGAAGGGACCGCCGCCGAATTCGGCGGCGATTTCGCCGAAGCGTTCGGCCTGCTCGGCCACGCCGGCATCGCTGCCGTGAAATTCCAGGAACAGCATCGGGGTCTCCGGCAGGCCGAGACCGGAATAGGCATTGGCTGCCTTCACCATCAACGTGTCGAGCAATTCGATGCGCGCCACGGCAAGCCCGGACTGGATGGTGGCGATCACCGCATCGCAGGCGGCCTTCTCGCTGCCGAAGGGGCAGATACCCGCACTGATGGCCTCGGGAATGCCGTGCAGGCGCAGGGTCACTTCGGTGATGAGGCCGAGCGTTCCCTCCGAACCGACGAGCAAGCGGGTGAGATCATAGCCGGCCGAGCTCTTCTTGGCACGGCTCGCCGTCGAGATGATCTCGCCATTGGCCAGCACCGCCCGCAGCGAAAGGACGTTGTCCTTCATGGTGCCGTAGCGCACGGCATTGGTGCCCGAAGCGCGCGTCGCCGCCATGCCCCCCAGCGACGCGTCTGCGCCGGGATCGATGGGGAAGAACAATCCTTGGTCGCGCAGATAGTCGTTGAGCTGCTTGCGCGTGACCCCCGGCTGCACCACGGCATCGAGGTCCTCGGCATGCACGGCCACGATGGCGTTCATGCGGCTGGTGTCGACGGAAATGCCGCCTTCCGGCGCATTGACATGCCCCTCCAGGCCAGTCCCGGTGCCATAGGGAATGATGGGCACGCCATGGAGGGCGCACAGCCGGACGATGTCGGCCACTTCGCTCTCATTGTCCGGAAAGACCACGGCATCCGGCGCCTGGGCGGGCAGCCAGGTCAGCGTGCTCGCATGCTGATCGCGCAGGGCCTGGCCTGCAGAAAAGCGCGGACCGAATTGCCCGGCAAGGGCATCGCGGACGGCGGACAGATCTTCGGGCTGGTAGCGCCGGGAATTTGCGCCGGGATTGACCATAATATGTTACTTTGTCTTGAGGTATGAGCCATTTGGCATACACTGACTTGAAAGGCCTGCGCCAGAGGGTATCGCGATCGTGATCGATCGGCCCCCGTTCGGTGCGGACAGTTCTGAAACGAACTGAATATCCGAGCCTGCCCAACAGGTTCGGATATTCAGTTTGAAGTGGGTGAGAGGGCAGAAGACTTTGTGGCGTGGGGGCGGAGATGTTTGACACCAGCAAATTGCCGGCATTGTTCTTCGCGCCGTTCGTATCCTCGCAGATGCGCATCGAACCGCATTGGATCGACTATAACGGCCATCTGAACATGGCCTATTATCACGTGCTGTTCGACAACGCCCTTGGCGAGGCGCTGTCGCTCGTCGGTCTGGGCGAGGATTACATCCGCGAGCGCGGCATGTCGTTCTTCACAGGCGAAGTGCATGTCATCTACAAGCGTGAACTTCACCTCGACGATCCCGTGCGGGTGCGCCTGCAACTGGTCGGCTATGACGAAAAGCGCCTGCACATCTATGAGGAACTCTGCCACGCCACCGAAGGCTGGGTGTCGGCGACTTGTGAGCTGATTTCCCTCAACATCGACATGGCGACCCGGCGGGTGGCCCCGTTCCCCTGCGACATCATCGACAATCTTGCCGAGATGCGCACCTCGCACGGCTATCTGCCTACCCCCGAAATCGTCGGCCGGGCCATACGCACCCCGGCGCCGCTCAGCCGGCAATAGGCGCCGGTCGGCGGGAAGCACGTTTCAGCAACACCGGCCGGTGCACCAGCGACACCAGCACGAAGCTGACGATCATCAACAGATACCAGGCGCCGAGCTTGCCGAGCGAAACCAGGGCGAAACCGTGACGCTGGTTGGGGTAGATCCAGACCTGGCCGAAACTGCCGATGTTCTCGGCGATCCAGATGAAGAAGGCGACCAGGAGGAAGCCGAGCAGCAGCGGCATGGAGCGTGGCTCCCGGTCGACCGTGAAGTAGATCCGCGTACGCCAGAACAGGATGGCAATGGCTGCGAACAGGCCGAGGCGAATATCCGGCAGGAAATGGTGGGTGAAGAAATTCACATAGATCAGTGCTGCCAGCAGGATCGTCCAGCGCATGCGGGGATAGGAACTGTAGCGGAAGTCGAACAAGCGGGCCGCGCGGGCGATGTAGCTGCCGACGGCCGAATACATGAAGCCCGAGAACAGGGGCACTTCGCCGATCCTGAGCAGGCTCGGCTCGGGATAGGCCCAGGAACCGGCCTGGGTCTTGTAGATCTCCATGATGGTACCGACGACATGGAAGACCGCGATCACGGCGGCCTCTTCCCAGGTCTCGAGCTTGAGCGCGAGCAGCAGGCCTTGGATGCCCAGCGCTGCAAAGCAGAGGAAGTCGTAGCGGCCGAGCCAGGCCCCCTCCGGATAGTAGAAGCGCGTTACCAGGATCAGGGCGAGGAAGGAACCGCCGAACAGGCAGGCCCAGGCCTGCTTGAGGCCGAACAACCAGAATTCGCGAAGGAAGAGCCTGAACATTGCCATGCCCAATCCTCGCAGGCGCATTTGCAGCCTCGATGCAGGCGCATTGGTCCCACCGTGAAATCCCGGTGCAGGATCGGGCGACACTACGCAAGAACTCGGCATGAAGCGGGCGCCGCCTTTTCGAGCAAAGCGCCCAAAGAAGTATCAGTAACGTCCTGAAATATAGCCAATATTCTTGGTACGAAAATAACTTGCCCAAGAGCGATCTCTGGGCCACACTTTCACGATCGGCAGTGGCGACAGACCCAGGGCGACAGACTCGCCCACAAGAGGCACAAGCGCCGGCCGGCCATTCAGAGAGACGGAAGGGTGCCAATCATGGACTGCCTGAAAGTATTTCAACGCAGCGGCTTTGCGGCCGCGGCGCTCGCTTTGCTCGTGGGGATTTCGCCGGCCTCGGCGGCGTCGCCGGAATCCTCTGATCCCATCAAGATTGCCTTGTTCGACTGGACCAGCGTCAATCTCAACGCCAAGATCCTGGGCGGCATCCTCGAAAAGCTCGGATACACCGTCGAATATCCGACTGCCGACTATCTCTCCAGCCTGACAACCGGCCTCACCAATGGCGATCTCACCCTCGGCGTCGAATTCTGGGACACCACCGCCGGCGAGGCCATGAAGGCTTCCGATGCCACCAAGCAGACCGAACGCCTGGGCAAGCTCGGCCCCAAGGCCAAGGAGGAGTGGTGGTACCCGATCTACATGAAGGAGAAATGCCCCGGCCTGCCCGATTGGAAGGCCCTGCTGGACCCGAAATGCGCCGAAGCCTTCTCCACGCCCGATACCGCGCCCAAGGGCCGCTATCTCGGCGGGCCCGTGACCTGGGAAGGCTTCGATGACGAACGCGTGGCAGCGCTGAAGCTGCCCTTCACGGTCATTCATGCCGGCACTGATGGCGCCATGTTCGCCGAACTCGATTCCGCCTATCAGCGCAAGGCGCCGATCATGCTGTGGATCTATTCGCCCCATTGGGCCACGGCGAAATATCAGGGCGAGTGGGTGCAATTCCCCGAATATGAGCCGGCCTGCTATACCGATCCGAAATGGGGCACCAACCCCGATGCCAAATATGATTGCGGCAAGCCGCATGGCGAGATCTGGAAATATGCCTGGTCCGGCATGAAGGACAAATGGCCCGTGGCCTACAAGGTCGCCAAGGCCTACACGATCGAAACCGACGAGCTCAACAAGCTGAGCGGCCAGGTCGATCTGGAAGGCAAGAGCCTGGACGAGGTCGCGGCCAAGTGGGTCACCGATCACGAAGCGACCTGGAAAGCCTGGGCGCAGTGAATCGCGATGGCAGGGGGTGACCAACCTGCCCTGCTCCCTGGCTGACGCCGTCGTTGCGGGCGGATCCGAAAATCCGTCCGTCGGCTACCCGATGCATTCAAGAGGCACCGATGCAAGGCGCGATCGCTTCGCCGGGCTCGGACGCCACCATGCGAGCCGTGAAGCTCGCCTGCCGTGACGTCTGGAAGGTCTTCGGCCCCAATGCTGCCCGCGAGCTGGCCCGGCATGGCCAGCGACCGACGGATGAGGACCTTGCCAAGGCGAGCCTGATCGCCGCCGTGCGCGAGGCCAGCCTGACTGTGCATGAGGGTGAGATCTTCATCATCATGGGGCTGTCCGGTTCGGGCAAATCCACGCTGCTGCGCTGCCTGGCCCGGTTGATCGAACCGACCGCCGGCACGGTCGAGTTCGACGGCATGGATCTGCTCAAGGCCAGCGAAGCGGAGATGATCGAGCTTCGCCGGCACAAGATGGGCATGGTGTTCCAGAACTTCGCCCTGCTGCCGCATCTGAGCGTGATCGAGAACGTCGCCTTCCCGCTGGCGGTCCAGGGTGTCGCCCAGGCCGAGCGGCTGAAACGGGCCCAGGACATGGTGGACCTCGTCGGCCTGCGCGGCCGCGAGGGCTTCTATCCGCGCGAGCTTTCGGGCGGCCAGCAGCAGCGTGTCGGCATCGCGCGCAGCCTCGCCACCAAGCCCGAACTCTGGTTCCTCGACGAACCTTTCTCCGCGCTCGATCCGCTGATCCGCCGGGAGATGCAGGACGAGCTCGTCCGGCTGCAGAAGGTACTGCACAAGACCATCGTCTTCATCACGCATGACTTCGACGAGGCGATCCGCCTTGCCGATCGCGTTGCCATCATGAAAGACGGTGCCATCATCCAGACCGGTACGCCCGAGGAACTCGTTACGCGGCCAGCGACCGATTACGTTGCCGAATTTACCCGTGACGTCCAGCGGGCCAAGGTGGTCTCGGCCCATGGCCTCATGCGCCCTCCCCAGCCAGGCTCCGCCTATGCCGGCAATCTCGCTCCGACGGACAAGGTTTCCTCTTTTGCCGCCGACGTCATCGGCGCCGCCGCGCCCTTTGCGGTCCGTGATCTCACCGGCACTCTACTCGGCGAGGTCTCGCCCAATGCCGTGCTCGACATCCTGACCGGCAGCGATCAGCGCAGGACCGCCGCTTGAGCAAGCCAGCCCCCCTTTCCCTTGCTCAACCGCAGGCACCGCATGGCGGCCGGGTAACGGCCTGGGCGGCGATTTGGAGCCTCGCCTTCCTGCTCGCCGTCACGCTCTACCTCTTGAGATCGAATACGGGTTGGCTGTCTGCTTGGCCCGACGACTGGATCGTGCCCTTCGCGAGCTGGATGTCGGCCCTCATGGCCTGGATGAAAACCAATCTGAGCTGGCTGACGCGAGCAATCGCCTCCGTTCTCGACCTTCCGCTCCAGATCGCTTTCGGATTGCTGGCCAAGCCTTTGAAACTGTGGGGCATCCCGTTGCCGACGCTATCCTGGCTCGGCGTGATTTCGGCGGCGATCATTGCTGGCCACGCAGCGGGTGGCCTGCGGCTCGCAGCACTGATGGCAGCCTGCTTTGGGTATATCGCGCTCTTCGGCCAGTGGCAGGGGGCCATGCTCACCCTCGCTTTGATCCTGATCTCGGTGCCGCTTTGCGTGCTGACAGGCCTGCTGCTCGGCGTCGCCGCCTGGCGCTTTCCGAAGCTCGAACGGCTGGCGGTCACGCCGGCGCTCGACCTGATGCAAACGATCCCGACCTTCGCCTATCTCATCCCCATGCTGATCCTGTTCGGCAACAGCCCGGTCTCGGCGATGATCGCCACCTCGATCTTCGCCACGCCGCCGATGGTGCGGGCCACCATGGTGGCGCTGTCGCGTATTCCCTCCGAGATCGCCGATTTTGCCGTGATGGCGGGCTGCACGCCGCGCCAGAAGCTCTGGCGCGTGCTGATCCCCACCGCGCGTCCCCTGCTGATGGTCGGCGTGAACCAGGTGATCATGCTGGCGCTCAACATGGTGATCATCTCCTCGATGATCGGCGCGGGCGGGCTCGGCTATGACGTGCTGCTCGCCCTCCGGGCCCTCAAGATCGGCCAGGGCATGGAGGCGGGTTTCGCCATCGTGGTGCTCGCCATCGCGCTCGACCGTCTCTCGCAGGCCTTCGCTTATCGTGGCGGCCGGCCCGTGCATCACGAGGGTGTCGGGCTTGTCGCCCGCCATCCCCATCTTGTCCTGGCCCTGGCCTTGCTGGCTGCGACCACGCTGGCCAGCCTCGTCCTGCCGGCTCTCGCCAAGATCCCGGCGGGCTGGACCCTGTCGACCGCGCCCTGGTGGAAGGCCGGCGTCGACTGGATCACCGTGCATTTCTTCGACCTGATCGAAACCCTGCGCGTCGGGCTGCTGGTCTATGTGCTCAATCCTATCAGGGCCTTCTGCGAAGCCATTCCCTGGTTCGCCGCCCTGGTGCTGCTGGTGCTGGCCGGATACCGCCTGGCAGGCTGGCGCCTTGCCCTCCTCGTCGGCCTGCTCGTGCTGTTCTGCGCCTCGTCCGGGCTGTGGCAGAAGACGATGTCGACCGTCTATCTCTGTGGCGTCTCGGCCGTCCTCGCCATGCTGATCGGCATGCCGATCGGCGTCTGGGCTTCGCGCAGCGATCGGGTGTTCCGCATCATCGAGCCTGTCGTCGACACCCTGCAGACCCTGCCGTCCTTCTGCTTCATCATCCCGATCGTCATGCTGTTCCGGGTCGGCGACGTCACCGCCCTGATCGCAACGGTCTCCTTCGCCATCGTACCGGCCATCCGCTACACCAATCACGGCCTGCGCCAGGTACCGCCGACCCTGATCGAGGCAGCCAAGACGGCCGGCTGCACGCGCTGGCAGACCTTCCGCCTGGTGCAATGGCCGATGGCGCTGCCGGAAATCATGCTCGGCATCAACCAGACCATCCTGCTCTCGCTGAGCATGATCATCATCTGCGCGATGATCGGCACGCGCGATCTCGGCCAGGAGGTCTTCATCGCCCTCGCCAAGGCGGATGCCGGCCGCGGCATCGTCGCCGGCCTCGCCATCGCCTTCATCGGCATCATCGCCGACCGCCTGATCGGCGGCGCCAGCGCCAAGGCACGCCAGCGTTTGGGGTGATTGGTTCGAATTCGTACCTTCTCGCTGAGGGGCAGCACGCCCCCGGTGGCAATTATCCAGAGATCCGCTCAAAAAGCCGCTCGTCACCGTGCCGAACTCGCCAGCCCCCGCGCGCCGTCGAGCAGCGACTTCAGGCCGAAGCCGATGAAGACGACGCCGACGATCCGCGTCACCCACAGGCCATAACGGGCAAAGAAGGCCCGCACCGGCCTGAGGCCGATGGCGACATAGAGGATGAAATCCGCCGCCACAAAGCCGAGGAAGGCGGCCACGATCAGGCCCGGCGTTGCAGCCCAGGTGATGTGATCGCCATAGGGCGCCACCAGGGCCCCGAAGGTGGCGAGCGCCACCGGATAGGATTTCGGATTGGTGATGCCGAAGATCACCCCGTTGACCAGCGGCCGGTCGGCACCGATCACGGCCGCCTTGCCGTCCCGCCGGGTCATCACGGCCCGCGCGCCCATATAGATCAGATAGAGCCCGCAGCCGATGCCGAGAATGTCGAACAGGGTCGGACCGATCTGGCTCACCCCGACGATCGCCGCCAAGGCCGCCACCGACCACAGGATGTCGCCGACGAGATGGCCGGTCATGAACCAGGCGCCGGGCGTGCGCCCCTTCGCCGCGCCGAGCGCGAACAAAGCCAGGAAGGCCGGTCCGGGTGAGATCGTATAGAGGAAGCCGGCAAAAAAGGTTGCGGCAAGCAGGGAAACATCGAACATGGGAATCGGCCCGGCGGCGAAGGGATTTGCCATTGCTGCACGGCCGGCGTCCCGGCGCAAGCGGGCATGCGTTTCCTTTCCATCAAGCCCGCACAAGCCCATCCATGCCCGCTTCCAACACACCGGCACCTGTCTTTCTGCTTCTCGTGACCGGCGCATTTCTCGGTCTGTATTTTCCGCTCGGCAAGTTGTCGGGCGCGGCTGGCATTCCGCCGGCCGTATGGACGCTGCTGATCTCGGCGGGCAGCGCCCTGGTCATCGGCGCCGTGCTGGTCCTCCGCCGGGAGGCCTTGCCCCTGACGTCGCCCTTTCTGCGCTTTTACGCGATAGGCGGCATCATTTCCTACGCCCTGCCCAATTTCCTGGTCTACCTGATCATTCCGCACCTGGGCTCGGGCTACACCTCGATCATGTACACGCTGTCGCCGATCATCACCACGATCCTGGCGACCGCCTTGAATGCGCGGCGCCCCAATCTGCTCGGCATCTGCGGTATCCTGATCGGTTTCCTCGGAGCCATGCTCATCGTGCTTGGCAAGGGCCGCGTCGGCGAAGTCAATTTCCTCTGGATCGCCATCGGCTTCCTCATTCCGCTCACGCTGGCAAGCGGCAATGTCTACCGCACTCTGGATTGGCCGCCGGGCGCCCGGCCCCTGGCTCTGGCGGCAGGCAGCAATCTTGCCGCCGCCCTTGTGATGTCGGCAGCCCTGCTCGCCACGAGCGGAGAGCTCGGCCTCGGGACACTCGCCAACGCTCCGCTGGTCAGCACGGCCCAGGTCGCGGCAAGCGCCGCCATGCTTGCCTTCTTCTTTCGCCTGCAAATGGCGGGCGGGCCGGTCTATCTTTCCCAGATCGGCTACGTCGCCGCCGCCCTGGGCCTCGGTGTCGGCACCTTCCTGCTGGGAGAGCATTATCACTGGCTGACCTGGCTCGGCGCCGGGGTGATCGCCGCCGGGGTGATCGTCACCACCATCGCCCAGCGCGCTCCGGGGCAATGAGACAGACGACCGGATGTCCTTGCCTGTTGACGCAAAGCACCGCCTGCCGCTCGCAATCTCGACGCGGCTCCCCATCTAAGCCATTATCCGGCCGTCCAGAATCACGCGAAAACTCGATTTGTCCGATCCACGCTCCCCTTCCCTTGCCCATCAGCCGGCCGCCGGCGGCATTGCTGCGCGTGCCATGGCCGCCGCAAGGCCTGCCGCCTATCTCACCGGCCTGAACCCGGAACAACGCGCGGCGGTGGAGACATTGGACGGCCCCGTACTCGTGCTGGCGGGCGCCGGAACCGGCAAGACGCGCGTGCTGACCACCCGTATCGCCCATATCCTCGCCACCGGCCGCGCCGCGCCCCACCAGATCCTCGCCGTCACCTTCACCAACAAGGCAGCACGGGAAATGCGCGAGCGCATCGGCGTGCTGATCGGCCAGAGCGTGGAGGGCATGCCCTGGCTCGGCACCTTCCATGCCATCGGCGTGAAGATCCTGCGCCGCCACGCCGAGCTGGTCGACCTGAAATCCAATTTCACCATCCTCGACACCGATGATCAGGTCCGCCTGATGAAGCAGGTGATCTCCGCCGCCGGGATCGACGAAAAGCGCTGGCCGGCCCGCCAGCTCGCCAATGCCATCGACGGCTGGAAGAACCGCGGCCTGACGCCGGCGCAGGTACCCGCCGGCGAGGCCATGTCCTTTGCCAATGGCAAAGGCGGCGAGCTCTATGCCGCCTACCAGGCCCGGCTCAAGACCCTGAACGCCGCCGATTTCGGTGATCTCCTGCTGGAATCGATCCGCCTGTTCCGCGAGAATCCGGGCGTCCTGGCCGAATATCACCGCCGTTTCCGCTTCATGCTGGTGGACGAGTACCAGGACACCAACGTCGCGCAATATCTCTGGCTGCGCCTGCTGGCCCAGACGCCGGCGGGCGAAAAGCCGAATTTGTGCTGCGTCGGCGACGACGATCAGTCGATCTATGGCTGGCGCGGCGCGGAGGTCGACAACATCCTGCGCTTCGAGAAGGATTTTCCGGGTGCCACCGTGATCCGGCTCGAGCGCAATTACCGCTCCACCGGCCATATTCTCGGCGCGGCCGGGCACCTGATCGCCAATAATGAGGGACGCCTCGGCAAGACCCTGTTCACCGACGACGAGGAGGGCGAGCGCGTCACCGTCGCCGGTTCCTGGGATTCGGGCGAGGAAGCCCGGGCCATCGGCGACGAGATCGAGGCACTGCAGCACAAGGGCCACGCCCTCAACGACATCGCCATCCTGGTGCGCGCCTCGTTCCAGATGCGCGAATTCGAGGATCGCTTCGTCACGCTCGGCCTGCCCTATCGCGTCATCGGCGGCCCCCGCTTCTACGAGCGCGCCGAAATCCGCGACGCCCTCGCTTATTTTCGCGCCACCATGCAGCCAGCCGACGATCTCGCCTTCGAGCGCATCGTCAACGTGCCCAAGCGCGGCCTCGGCGACGCCACCGTACAGATCCTGCACGACTATGCCCGCCACAACGGCGTGCCGATGATGCAGGCCACGCGGGTGCTGGTCGAGACAGAGGAACTCAAGCCCAAGCCGCGCCAGACACTGCGCGACTTGATGGCCTCCTTTTCGCGCTGGGCCGCCCAGAGCGAGGTGCTCGGCCATCAGGAACTGGCGGAATTGATCCTGGAGGAATCCGGCTACACCGACATGTGGCAGAAGGATCGCACGGCCGAGGCCGCGGGCCGGCTGGAAAACCTCAAGGAACTCGTGCGCTCGATGGAGGGCTTCGAGAATATGGCCGGCTTCCTCGAGCATATCTCGCTGGTGATGGATGCCAGCGAGGAAGGCGCCAGCGAGGACAAAGTCTCGATCCTGACCCTGCACGGCGCCAAGGGCCTGGAATATGAGACGGTGTTCCTGCCCGGCTGGGAGGAAGGCCTGTTCCCGCACCAGCGTTCGCTCGACGAGAACGGCCGCGCCGGCCTGGAGGAGGAGCGGCGCCTCGCCTATGTCGGCCTCACCCGCGCCCGCCGCCGCGCCAAGGTCTGGTTCGCCTCCAACCGCCGCATCCACGGCCTGTGGCAATCGACCATGCCGTCGCGTTTCGTCGACGAACTGCCAGCCGCCCATGTCGAGGTGATGGAGGCTTCCAATTCCTACGGCTCCGGCGGCTCACTCGGCATGAGCCGCTTCGACAAGGCGCAGCCTTTTTCCGGCTCGAACTATTCGACGCCCGGCTGGCAGCGGGCCCAGAGCAACATGGCTTCCGGGTTCCGTACCACCCAGGCCCCGCTCCGCCGCGAGCCCCTGACCATCGAGGGAGAATTGGTGGCCCGCTCCACCGGCACGGCCTCGGCCTACAAGGTGGGCGCCCGCGTCTTCCACCTGAAGTTCGGCTATGGCGAGGTGGCCGAAGTCGACGGCAACAAGCTCACCGTCGATTTCGACAAGGCCGGCCGCAAGCGCGTGGTCGACAGCTTCGTCGAGGCAGCCTGAAGGAAGACACTGCTGCAAGAACAGTGAGACGCAGCCAGCCTTCTCCACGAAGTGGGGAAGACGATTGCGCCGAGCGTTGAAAAAGGCTTCGAAAGCCCCCTCACCCCTTGGCCGGCACGCCGGCGTCGAGATTGTCGATGCCGCCGGCCTGGTTGTAGCGGGCCTCGTCGAGGATGCCCTGACGTTTGGAGACGAGCAGCGGCACCAGGGCCTGGCCGGCGACGTTGACCGCAGTGCGGCCCATGTCGAGGATCGGGTCGATGGCGAGCAGCAGACCGACGCCGGAGAGTGGCAGGCCCAGGGTCGACAGCGTCAGGGTCAGCATCACGGTGGCACCGGTGAGGCCCGCGGTGGCGGCCGAACCGATTACCGAGACGAACACGATCAGCGCGTAATGCTCGATGCCAAGCGGGATCTGGTAGAACTGAGCCACGAAGATCGCCGAAATCGCCGGATAGATCGCCGCGCAGCCATCCATCTTGGTGGTTGATCCCAAGGGCACGGCGAAGGCGGCATATTCCCGGGGCACGCCGAGGCTGCGCTCCGTCACCGCCTCGGTGACCGGCATGGTGCCGACCGAGGAGCGCGAGACGAAGGCAAGCTGGATCGCCGGCCAGGCGCCCGCAAAGAAGCGGGCCGGGCTCAGCCCGTGCAGGATCAGGAGCAGCGGGTAGACGATCAGCAGGACGATGGCGAGGCCGATATAGATGGCGAGCGCATACCAGGTCAGCTGCCCCAGCGTCTGCCAGCCATATTGCGCCACAGCCTTGCCGAGCAGGCCGATCGTGCCGACCGGGGTGAGGCGGATGACCCACCACAGGATCTTGCGCACGATGGCGAGCAGCGACTCGTTGAAGGTGAGGAAGGCATTGGCCCGCTCGCCGACGCTCAGGGCAGCCACACCGACGGCAATGGCGATCACCAGGATCTGCAGCACGTTGAACTGCAGCGACGTGGAGGCGGCACCATCGACGAGCTTGGTCGAGGCCTGGATGCCGAAGACGTTGGCGGGCACCAGGCCCTTGAGGAAATCGAGCCAGGAGCCGGTGGTGGCCGGCGCCTTGGCGGTCTCCGCCAGCACACTCGAATGCAGGCCCGGCTGGATGACCAGGCCGAGGGTGATGCCGATCAGCACGGCGATCAAGGCGGTGATGGCAAACCATAGGAGCGTCTGCCAGACCAGGGCCGCGGCATTCGACAATTTGCGCAGATTGCCGATCGAGGCGACGATGGCGGTGAAGACTAAAGGCGGCACCAGGGCATAGAGCAACTGGACGAAGATCGAGGCGATGGTCGTCAGCGTCTGCACCAGCCAATTCGGATTACCCGCCGCGTCTGGCCCGAGGGAGCGGGCGTAAAGACCAAGCAGCAGTCCCACCACCATGGCGGCGAGCACTTGAAAACCGAAGGAGGCATAGAAGGGCTTAGCTGCCGTCGCTTGTGGGCCGGAAGGGGTTGCCATGGTCATTCTCTTGCGATGTGCCGACAATAATATAACACAAAATATATGTTATACACTTTCAATATCCATACCATGGGCGGATTTGAAAGAGAACCACAGTCGAAACAAAGCAGGGGCGCCCCTCATGCAGGGCTCGTCCCCGGGATCGCAGGCGTCCTCGCCTGCTCTTGGACCCACCGCGTGGCCGGAAAGGAAGGTGCAGGCGAGGACGCCTGCGATCCCAGGGTTACCAACTCAACTCCAGCGCCTTCAGCCCGTGGAAATGGTAGGTGTCGGCATAAACCGGCATCCCTTCCAGCCGCAGGCCGGGCAGCCGTTCGAACAGGATCGGCACCGCCACTTCCAGCTCCAGCCGCGCCAGGGGCGCACCCACGCAGAAATGGATGCCGCCGCCGAAGCTGACATGAGGCGGGCGCTGCCGCGTCGTCAGGAAACGCTCGGGCTCCTCGAAGCGGGCTGGGTCGTGGTTAGCGGCACCGAGCAGCAGGCCGATCTCATCGCCCTTGCGGAAGGTGGCCGGCCCCAGCGTGACGTCCTCCAGCGCATAGCGCTTGAACATGTGGAGCGGCGGATCGAAGCGCAGCATTTCCTCCACCAAGCCCTCGCCGCTCGCCAGCACCGCCTCGCGATCAAGACCGGCCTGCAGGATGGACTTCACGCCATTGCCGATGGCGTGCACCGTCGCCTCATGGCCGGCATTGAGCAGCAGGATGCAGGTGGAGATCAGTTCCTCCTCGCTGAGCCGGTCGCCCTCGGCTTCGACGGCGATGAGATGGCTTATGAGATCGTCGCGCGGTTCGGCTCGCCGCCGCTCGACATAGCCGCGCAGGAACCGGGAGAAATCCTCAGCAGCTGCAACGGCTTGGTCCTCGATACTGCGGCTCCGGCTGAACTGATACATCGCCACCATGCGATGCGACCAGTCGAGCAGTTGCGGGGCCATCTCGACCGGCACACCCAGGAGTTCGGCGATCAGGATCACCGGGATCGGCGTGGCGAAGGCTTCGATCAGGTCGACCCTGCCCTGCCCCTTGAAACCATCGATCAATTGGTTGGCAAGCGCTGCGATCCGCGGCCTCAGACGCTCGACCTGCCGGGTGACGAAAGCGCGGTTGACCAAAGTGCGCAGCCTTGTATGAACCGGCGGCTCGCGCTCCAGCATGGAATGGGCGTCGACCGCATCGAAGGGTGCCAGGTGGGCCTGCGGCTCCGGCCAGCCGAGTTCGGCACGGCTGGCCACATGCAGCACCTCACGCCCGAAGCGCCTGTCGCGAAAGAGGTCGAACACCGCCTGGTGCGAGACCGCGCACCAGCAGCCATATTCCTCCCAGAAGAACAGCGGGCAGGCGTCGCGGATGGCCTGATAGGCGGGATAGGGATGCTGCACGAAGGCCGCATCGGTGGGGCTGAGCGATACGACCGCACGGGCGGCATCGATCCTGAGGCTTGATGGCAAAGACATGAATGAAGGGGTAGGAGATTCCTGCGACAATGTCATCGCCACAGCTACCGGAAATCCCCTTGTCAGAGCAAGACGCCGCAGGCATTTAGGGGCGCATGAGCAGCCAGCCCGCGATCAATCCCAATCTCCTCGACACCGCCACCCCGCCGATCCCGGAGGCGCAGGCCTGGGCACGCGCCTATAACGGTGCGGCCGGCCCGCTGATCGACCTCTCGCAAGCGGTTCCAGGCTACCCGCCGCATGCGGAGCTGCTGGAACGGCTCGGCCGCAATGCCAGCGCGGCGGCGAGCGCCAGCTATGGCCCGATCGAGGGCGACACCGTGCTGCGCCAGGCCTATGCCGCGCATGTTTCCAGCCTCTATGGCGGCAAGGTCGACTGGCAGACCGTCTCGATCACCACCGGCTGCAACCAGGCGTTCTTCGTCGCGGCCCTGGCGGTGGCCAAGGCGGGGGATTCCATCCTGCTGCCGAGCCCCTGGTATTTCAACCACAAGATGACGCTCGACATGCTCGGCATCGAGGCAAGGGCCTTGTCCTGCCCGCCCGAGAACGGCTTCGTGCCGGATGTCGAGAGCGCTGCCGAACTGATCGATCCCACCACGCGGGCTATCCTGCTGGTCACGCCCAACAATCCGACCGGCGCCGTCTACCCGCCCGAAACGATCGAAGCCTTTGCCCGCCTGTGCCGGGATCGCGGCCTCTTCCTCATCCTGGACGAGACCTATCGCGACTTCGTCACCGGCCGGCCGCACGGACTCATCGCTTCCGGTGATTTCGACAACACCTTGATCTACCTCTATTCCTTCTCGAAGAGCTACTGCATTCCCGGCCATCGGCTTGGCGCACTCGTCGCCGCCCCCGCCGTGGCGGCCGAGGTCGGCAAGGTCCTCGACACGCTGCAGATCTGCGCGCCTCGCACCGCCCAGGCCCCCGTCGCCTGGGCCATCGACGGACTGACCGAATGGCGCGAGGCCAACCGCCTGGAGATCGACAGGCGGGCAGCCAGCTTCCGCGCGGCCTTCGAGGGCATCAATGGCTGGCGGATCGATGCGATGGGTGCCTATTTCGCCTTCCTGCACCATCCCTTCCATGGCCATACCGCGGCGAGCGTGGTCAAGGAACTGGTGGAGAAGGCCGGCGTGCTCTGCCTGCCCGGTCCCTATTTCGGCCCCGGCCTGGAAGGGCATATGCGGGTCGCCTTCGCCAATGCCGGCGTGGAGCAGCTGCAGGCCCTGCGCGAACGCTTCCAGCGTTTCGGCGGGTAAGCGCGATTTCCGTTGCCCTTCGGCGGCGGGCGCGATAGCCAAGCGATATGCTCGAAGGTCTTCATCCCAACAATCCCACCCATGTCGCGCGCATCGTCACCGACGAGATGCGTGCGCGTCGCATCGCCGACCTGCTCGGCGAGAGTTTCGACCCCACGGAAACGGCGATCGCCGCCTTCGAGAAGGAAGACGGCACGGCCAAGCCACCCTGGCTGGTCGAGGTCTATTTCCGGACCGAGCCGGACGAAGCCTCCGTACGGGACCTGATCGCATTGGCGGCCGGTCCCGACATCGAAGTGATCTTCGACAGCTTCGGCGACAAGGACTGGGTGGCGGCCTCGCTGGAGGGCCTGGTGCCCGTGCGGGCGGGCCGCTTTACCGTCCATGGCAGCCATGACCGCCAGCAGGTCCCGGCCAACAGCATCGGCATCGAGATCGAGGCGGCGCTCGCCTTCGGTACCGGCCATCACGGCACCACGCGCGGCTGCCTCCTCGCTCTGGACGATCTCCTCAAGCGCAAGCGCCCCAATCGGCCGCTCGATATCGGCACCGGCACCGGCGTGCTGGCCATCGCGGCCGCACGCGCCCTGCGCCTTCGGGTCCTCGCCTCCGATATCGATCCGATCGCCATCGCCACCGCGCGCAACAATATCCGCTTCAACAAGGCCGGCGCCTATGTCGAGAGCTTCGTGGCGCGCGGCACCACTGCCCGGGCCATGCAGACCAACAAGCCGTTCGACCTGGTCTTTGCCAACATCCTGATGGGTCCGCTGGTGCGTCTGGCGGCACCGATGAGCCGGCTGCTGGCGCCCGGGGCCACGGTGATCCTGTCCGGCCTGCTCCACTCCCACGCCAATGCGGCCCTGGCGGCCTATCGCGCCCAGGGCCTGCATCTCATCCGCCAGATCAAGATCGACGAATGGACGACGCTGGTGCTGTCCTATGGCGGTGGCAAGCCCAAGAAACTTTGAGCGAACAAGACTATTCCCTTCTCCCCTTGCGGGAGAAGGTGGCGGCAGCCGGATGAGGGGTGTTGGCGCCAAGTCTGCAAAGACGCGTTTCTCCCCTCATCCCCCTGCCGGGACCTCTAGTCAACTCAAGAGAGTTGACGACACCCGCAAGGGGAGAAGGCATTCATACTTCAAGGGTGATCAAATGGCTTTTCAGTCCTTCGACGAAATTTCCCAGCCCAGCCTCGGCCCGTCTCGTGCGACGGCCTTGCGCGGCAAGCTCGCCGAACTGGGGCTCGACGGCTTCGTGGTCCCTCGCTCCGACGAACACCAGAACGAATATTGCCCGCCCTCGGAAGAGCGCCTCGCCTGGCTCACCGGTTTTGCGGGATCCGCCGGCATCGCCATCGTCCTGAAGGACGAGGCTTCGATTTTCGTCGACGGCCGCTATACCGTGCAGGTGCGCGAGCAGGTCGACACCTCGACATACACCCCCCGCCATCTCATCGAGGAGCCGCCTGAGAAATGGCTAGGCAGCGTGCTTAAGCCCGGCATGAAGCTCGGCTACGACCCGCGCCTTCAATCGATGAACGAGGTCGAGCGCCTTCGTGCCGCCTGCGAGAAGGCCGGCGCAAGTTTTGTTGCCGTCAAGGAAAATCCGGTTGACGCCATCTGGACGGACAGGCCGGCACCGCCGCTGGCCCAGATCGTCCTGCATGATGTGGCCCTGGCCGGCGAGAGTGTCGCCTCCAAGATCGAGCGCCTGCAGGCCAAGCTGCGCGAGCAGAAGCTCGACGCCGTCTTCACCAACGACGCCCATGCCTCCGCCTGGCTGTTCAACATCCGCGGCGGCGACGTCTCCCACACGCCCCTGCCGCTTTCCTACGCCCTGGTGCCGGCAGAGGGACAACCGACCCTGTTCGCCGACGGCCGCAAATTCTCCAATGCCGTCAGGGACGAACTCTCCCAGCACATGGCGATCGCCGAGCCGCGCCAGATCGAGGCCGTGCTGGCCGGCAGCGTGAAAGGCAAGGCCGTCAGGCTCGACCCCGCCATGGTGGTCGAACACTTCGCCACGCTGGTCGAGCAGGCCGGCGGCAAGGTGCAGAAGGGCGGCGATCCCGTGGCGCTGCTGCGCGCCGTCAAGAACGAAGCCGAGCGCGCCGGCGCCAGGGCCGCCCATATCCGCGATGGAGTCGCCTTCGTGAACTTCCTCGCCTGGTTCGAACGCACCGTGCCCGGGGCTAGGGAAACCGAGATCTCGGTGGCGGAGGCCCTGGAGCGCTTCCGCGAAGGTACGGGCGTCCTGAAGGATCTCTCCTTCCCCTCGATCTCCTCGGCCGGGCCGAACGCCGCCCTGCCGCATTACCGCGTCAGCCACGCCAGCAACCGAGCCGTGACGCCGGGCTTCTTCCTGATCGATTCCGGCGCGCAATATGTCGACGGCACCACCGACATCACCCGCACCATCGCGGTGGGCGACGTCTCGCCCGAGATGAAGGACCGCTACACCCGCGTGCTGAAAGGCCACATCGCCATCTCCCTGGCGCGCTTCCCCAAGGGGGCCTCGGGCGCCCAGCTCGACAGCTTCGCCCGCGCTGCGCTCTGGGAGATCGGCACCGATTTCGACCACGGCACCGGCCATGGCGTCGGCTCCTATCTCTCCGTGCATGAAGGGCCGCAGCGCATCTCCAAGCTCGGCACCACGCCGCTCGAACCGGGCATGATCCTGTCCAACGAGCCGGGCTATTACCGGGTCGGCGCCTTCGGCATCCGCATCGAAAACCTCGTCCTGGTCGAAGAGATCACCATCGAGGGGGCCGAACGCACGATGTACGGCTTCGAGACGCTCACTTTGGCGCCCATTGACGTGAGGCCGATCGAGCTGTCCCTGCTTACGCAGCGGGAAATCGATTGGCTCAACGCCTATCACGCCCAAGTGCGCGAGACGCTCGGCCCCCTGCTCGACGAGCCGGAACGCCAGTGGCTGGATGAGGTGACGCAGGCGATCGGGTGAACCATCTGCTCCAAGATTCCGCGACGGAGAACCTACATGTTCAGGCAGATTCGATATCTGCGGCCCATGGTCTCGATCATAGCCTTGCTTTTACCCGGGGCGGCGTTGGCAGCTCCTGTCTGCAAGATCTCGAAGGAGGGTCAACAGCGCATTTTGCAAACCTTGTGCATGCATCAGACTGGTGAGACGCTCACCAGTGCCTGCATTGGTGCCGAGGGCATGAAAATGAACATCCTGGAAGCGACCATCTTCATCGAGAGCCTCAATCGTTGCGGCCTGCCGGAACGAAAACTTGCTGAGATGGGTTTTACGGGCATCGCCAAGATCTACGGGGCGCAAGCCGCCATGGCACGCTGCGTCGGTGTGCGCCTGAATGTGCCGTCCATGATCGCTGAGGCAAGAGGTCGGGCACAGGCCAATGGCAAGGGTCTTCCCTGTCCCTCGCAATCTGCCCTCGATCTTGCCAAGAAGACAGCTTCCCGCTACGCCGCATGGCAGGAGCTGTTGCCGACTTTCTATAAAGAGGCCGGAGTAAACATCGATTCCGGCGGCAATGTCAGGGAATAGTGTGGCGGTTCCTTTCCCCTTTGACGGACGGGCACCCAGACGCTCTCGACTGAAGAGACTTCCATCCGGCGTTGACAACCCAGGATAAGGCCGATCCTGAAGATCCGCCCCTACCCTATCGCCATGCGAAGCAGCACCACGCTGACCACGCCGACCGCGATGGTGACGAGCAGCGGCATGCGGGTGGCGGAGACAGCGGTGATGCCGGCGGCGATGGTTTCGGCCGGCCCTGTGGCCAGCGCTACCGGAGCGATCACCGACACCAGCACTGCCGCCGGGATGGCGTCGAAGGCAGCCTTGGTGCGGCCCGCCAGAGCGAGGCGGCCGGCCAGGAAGATGCCGGCGATGCGGGTGACGTAGGTCACCAAGGCCATGGTGAGGATGGCTGCCACCGTATGGGGATCAAACGACATCGATGGCCTCCTTGGCGTCGAGCTTGCTGCGGCCGGGATGGCCCGTCAGGAAGGCAGCCAGAATGCCCGCCAGGGCCCCGGCTGGCACATGCCAGGGCGCGCCCACCTTCAGATAGACCAGCGCCGCCACCACAGCGCTGGTGAGGATGGTCGCCGCCGAGCTGCGCCCTTCCCAAAAGCCGGCGATCAGCCCGATGAACAGGGCCGTGAAGGCGAAATCGGCGCCATAGCGGGCGGGATCGCCCAGAAGCTGGCCGACGAGCCCGCCCGCCGTGCTCCACAGCGCCCAATTGAGATAGAAGAACACCGACATGGCGAAATAATAGGTCGGCGTCAGCTCGGCCCGCGCAGCCCTGCGCTCGGACATCGCCCAGTTCTCGTCGGCCATCATGAAGAAGCCGAGAAAACGCTGGGCGGGCGAGAACAGCGCCGTCTTAGGCGTTAGCGAGGCCCCCATCAGGATATGGCGGCAATTGATCAGCAGCGTGCCGAAGGCCAAAGTGAGGATGGAAACCGGCTGCACCCATTGTTCGAGCGCCGCAAATTGCGCGCTGCCGGCAAACACGGTGAAGGACATCAGCGCAATCTCGGCCGGCGACAGACCCTTGGAGACGGCGATGGCGCCGAACAGGAAGCCGATCGGGATCGCCGCCAGGGCTGGCGGCGCGATATCGATCAGCGCGGAACGGATTTCGGAACGGGCGGACAAAGGACAACTCCTGATGGAGCGCCCTGATTAGGCACAACGCAATCGCCGGTCTTGGACAAAAGTTGCATCGAGAGTGTCAGCCTCCGGCCGACACTCCATCATCCGCGAAAAGCCCCCGGCGTCACGCCCATGCGCGCCTTGAAAACCCGGTTGAGGTGGCTCTGGTCGTAGAAGCCGCAGGCTGCCGCCACTTCCGCCGGCCCTTCGCCCGCCGCCAGCAGGCGCCGGGCCGCCCGGTAGCGCCGGTCGGTGAGATAGGCATGGGGCGTGGTGCCCATCGCCTTGCGGAAGGAACGCACCAGGTGGCTGCGATTGAGCCCCGCCACGGCAGCAAGCTCGTCGAGGCCGACATCGTGCTCGAAATGCTGGTCGAGATAGGCCCGCGCCTTGGCGAGCGGCCCGCTCTCGTCGCCGAGCCTGATCGGCTCGCCATGGCCGCCCCAGCGCCCGAGCAAGGTCGAAAAGAAGCGGCTGAGCCTGGCATCGCGTTCGAGCAGGGTCACCGCGGGGTCGCTGAGTGCAATCTGCAGCGTCACCAGATCGGCGGCCAGGGCGGGATCCTCGATCACCGAACGCTCGAACCAGGGCGTGCCGGCGGCAGGACGCCCGAAGGTATCCTCGGCAACGGAGCGCATCAGATCAATGGTGGGGTAGAGCACGCGATAGACGAATCCCTCACCTGCCGGCTCGCCATCATGGAGTTCGTCCGGACAGACCATCGCGAAACTTCCCGGCGAGGCGTAGTGCCGGCTACCTCGATGCGAGAAGGCCTCGCAACCGTCGAGCACGGCGGCGACGGCATAGGTCTCGTGGGTATGGGGCACATAGCGGTGCCGGCGAAAGATCGCGCTCAGGCACTCCAACCCGTCATAGCGCTGCTCGCGCCAGAACCGGACGGCATCGCCTCGTTCGGCGGCATCCTCGAGGGTGGTGAAAGCGCTGGATTCAGACGGCATGCGTCTAAGATAGTCTCCTTGCCCGCAAATTGCTTGGATGAAAGTTGCATCCGCTGCGATGCGCGGCCTCTATTTCAGCGACAGCATCTGGCGCAGGGACCATGCTTCCTCGGCAGTGCCTTTCTTGGAGATGTTGGAGACATGCCACTGGCCGTTTTCCTGCACCAGGTCGTAGACGAGCTCGTCGCGCTTGGGGTCGCCGCGGTTGAAGCTCACGCCCACCTGGGCCCGGTCGCCCTGCACCGCTGCCGGCTCGATCTTCAGATCCTTGATCATCGGATCCTGTGAATCGCTCACCGGATCGAAATCGAGTGCTCCCACCTCGCCCGACTTGGCAGATTCATCGATATCCCGCTTCACCGCGGCCGCCAGGTCCTTGCTGAGATATTTGGCACGCAGCTTGGCATCGCCGATGAGGTCGATGCCTTTTGTCTCGGGCGTCTTTCCCGAATAGATCTGCTTCACCACCGCCTCGGGCGTGGCCTCAGCCGCCAATGCCTGCACTGCCAGCCCCGACGCCAGCAGAAGGCCAAGGCACAGTTCACGTATCCTGGTCATTCGTGCTCCCCGCTCCATTCACGAGCTCGAACCATTCATCCTCATTGATGACCTTGACGCCGTGCTTTTGCGCATCCGCCAGTTTCGAGCCGGCGCCGGGGCCGGCAACCACCAGATCGGTCTTCTTGGAGACGGAGCCTGAGACCTTCGCGCCCAGCCGATCGGCCATGGCCTTGGCCTCGTCGCGGCTCATGCGCTCCAGCGCCCCGGTAAACACCACCGTCTTGCCGGCGACAGGGCTTTCGGCACGTGGCTTTTCCGCATCGAGGATGCGGATTTCGGCCGTCAACCGCTCGAGGATGGCAAGGTTGTGCTCTTCCGCAAAATAGGCGCCGATGGCCTCGACCACCGTCTCGCCGATCTGGTCGATCGCATCCATCTCGGCGGCCGCCTCCTCGTCCTTGGCGGCGATGCGCAGCGCCGCCTGCTCGAAGGCCTGCCAGGAGCCATAGGCGCGAGCGAGTTGGCGGGCCGTGGTCTCGCCGACATGACGAATGCCGAGGGCATAGAGAAAGCGTTCCAGCGCGATCTCTCGGCGGGCATCGATGGCGGCGAACAGGTTCTTCGTGGAGGTTGCGCCAAAACCTTCGCGATCCTTCAATTTCTTGAAGTTCTGGCCGTCGCGGGCTGCCAGGGTGAAGATGTCACCGGGCTCGCGGATCGGCAGGTCCTCGTTCTCGAAGAAGAAGGCGATCTGCTTCTCGCCCAGCCCCTCGATGTCGAAGGCGCGGCGGGAGACGAAATGCCTGAGATGCTCGATCTTCTGGAAGGGACAGGCGAATTCGCCCGAGCAGCGCCGCACCGCTCCCTCCCCGCCCGTCACCGTCTCCTCGCGCATGACCGGCGTCTTCAGGGAACAGGGACAGGTTTCGGGAAAGATATAGGGAACGGCATCCGCCGGCCGCTTCTCCAGCACCGCCCCGAGGATCTGCGGGATCACGTCCCCCGCGCGCTGCACGATCACGGTATCGCCTATGCGCACATCCTTGCGGGCGATCTCGTCCTCATTGTGCAACGTGGCGTTGGAGACGACGACGCCGCCCACGGTCACCGGCTGCAGCTTGGCAACCGGCGTCAGGGCTCCGGTGCGCCCTACCTGGATCTCGATGCCCTGCAGCAGCGTGGTCGCCTTCTCGGCCGGGAACTTGTGCGCCGTCGCCCAGCGCGGCGAGCGCGAGACGAAGCCGAGCCGCTGCTGCAGATCGAGGCGGTCGACCTTGTAGACCACGCCGTCGATGTCGTAGCCTAGCGTGGCGCGCTGCGCCTCGATCTGGTGGTAATGGGCGAGCAGGTCGGCAGCGTCGTGGCAGCGCACCATCAGGGGATTGACCGCAAAACCCCACTCGGCGAAAGCCCGCACCACCTCGAACTGCGTGGTGGCCGGCAGCGCGCTGGCCTCGCCCCAGGCATAGGCAAAGAAGCGCAGGGGGCGGCTCGCCGTGATGGAGGCATCGAGCTGGCGCAGCGAGCCAGCGGCCGCATTGCGCGGATTGGCGAACAGGGGCTTGCCGAGAGCCGCCTGCCTTTCATTCATGGCATTGAAATCGGCGTGGCTCATATAGACCTCGCCGCGCACCTCGAAAATCTCGGGGACATTGCCCTTCAGCACATTGGGAATGTCGCCGATGGTGCGGACATTGGCGGTGACGTCCTCGCCCTCGGCGCCATCGCCGCGCGTCGCCGCCACCACCAGCCTGCCCTTCTCGTAGCGCAGCGAGCAGGACAGGCCGTCGATCTTGGGTTCGGCCGTGATCGCTAGGTCATCGCTCTCTGCAAGACCGAGGAAGCGGCGGATGCGGGCCACGAACTCCTCGACATCCTCATCGGAAAAGCTGTTGGACAAGGACAGCATCGGCACGCGGTGGCGCACCTTGGCGAATTTCTCGGACGGCGCCGCACCGACCCTGTCCGAGAGGCTCTCAGCCGATTTGAGCTCAGGAAAGCGCTCCTCGATCGCCGTGTAGCGACGTCGCAGGACATCATAGTCCGCATCGCTGATGTCAGGCGCATCTTCCTGGTAATAGGCCTTGTCGGCCTCGATCAACCGCGCCGCGAGTTCCTCGTAGTCAGCGCGGGCCTCCTTGAGCGAGAGGTCGGAGACGGGCTTGGGAGTGTTCATGACAGGCCAACCGATGCATTGCTTTGCTGTGGCTTAACACAACCATTCCAATCGGGGCAGAGGGGAGCGACCAGGTTGGGGGGCGGGTCTTCAGACCCGCCACTACTACTCGGTGATGAAGTTAGACGCCGGGTCTGAAGACCCGCCCCCCAATTTTCGGCGCGCGCTCGACCACCGCCATTCAGTGCAATGGGTGCAAAGTCCTGCCTTAACGGGATTGCGCTCGATATAATCAATCGTTCGAGCCATTTGATCTTCACTACGCATGTAACGGTCAAAATAGTCGGCTTGCCAGAAAACGCCCTGCCGCCCCAGAATTCGATTGGCCCTTGCAGCAGTGTAAGATTTCCACGACTTGACCACATCCGCCAGGCGCCAACCATCCTTCAAGTCGAAAAGACAGTGCACGTGATTGGGCATGATGCACCAAGACCACAGACGATAGCGTTGCATGTGGAAAGCAAGCAACGCACCCTCGACCAGCAAAGCAATGTCCGTATTCGCCAACCAACAAGTCCCCATCCCCTCGTCGAGCTTACTTTCCACACGCCGTCGCATCTCCACTGATGTTTCGCGGCGATCTTCGACCCAGGCGGGGAGGCTATCTGCCAGCCGGAACGTTACGAACTGCACGATCTCAGGGGTATCAAAGTGCGGCAAACCGTGCGGTTGGTACCAGCCACGGTGGCCTCCACCTTCCATTGGCAGATTATTTGCGCTGTATTTTCGCTCCAACGTTCTCCCCTCGGATGCGGCTAGATCTGAAGCCCTCCTCCCAACAACCGATCAGCCGCCGCCCTCGCCTCGTCGGTCACATGCGCGCCGGCGAGCATGCGGGCGATTTCCTCACGCCGCTTTTCGGTGTCGAGAGGAGAAACGCGGGTGGCGACCCTGTCCTTGCCCTCGGCCTGCTTGGCGATGAGGAAATGGGTGGCTGCCCGGGCGGCCACCTGCGGGGCATGGGTGACGTTGATGACCTGCACCTTGCCCGCCAGCCGCGCCAGGCGCTGGCCGATGGCATCGGCGACGGCGCCGCCCACGCCGGAATCGATCTCGTCGAACACCAGGGTCGGCGCCGAACCGCGATCGGCCAGCGCGACCTTGAGGGCCAGCATGAAACGCGAAAGCTCGCCGCCGGACGCCACCTTCATCATCGGCCCGGGCCGGGTGCCGGGATTGGTCTGGACCCAGAACTCGACCCTGTCGAACCCGTCGGGCGAGGCCAGGGTCTTGTCGCTTTCGACCGAAGTGGTGAACTTCGCCCTGTCGAGCTTGAGCGGCGGCAATTCGCCGTTGACGGCAGCATCGAGCTGGCCGGCGGTGGCTTTGCGTTTGTCGGAGAGCACCGCAGCCGAGGCCTCATAGGCGAGACGAGCGGCACGGTCTGCCTGCTCCAGGGCCTGGAGCTGCCCTTCCCCCTCGTCCAGGGCGGCCAGGTCGGCCGTATAACGCTCGGCCAGGGCCGGCAGGTCTTCCACGGAGACATCATATTTGCGGCTTGCCGCGCGCAGGGCGAACAGGCGCTCTTCCAGGCGCTCCAGTTCCGCCGGGTCGAAATCGGCCTCGTCCAATGCCGTCTGCAACGCGATGCGGGCCTCTTCCAGGGCGTTGAGCGCCTGGTCCAGCGAGGCGATGGCCGGTTCGACCAGGCGTGGCGCCTGGGCGCCCCGCCGCTCGAGGCGCCGGATGATGGCCGCCAGCGACGGCGTGGGAGAGCCGTTGCCGCCGACCCCCTCATAGGCCTCCTTGAGATCGACGGCGATCTTCTCGGCCTGCATCATATGGGTGCGCCGCTCGGCCAAGGCTTCTTCCTCTCCGAGCTGGACATCGAGCTTGCCGAGTTCATCGACGGAATGGCGCAGCCAGTCGCCCTCCGCCCTGGCTTTTTCCAGCCGGGCCCGGTGCTGTGCCAGCGACTGCGTGGCCTTGCGCCAGGCCGCATGCTTGCCGGACACTTCCGCCGCCAGATCCTCCAGCCCCCCGAAGGCATCGAGGAGCGCGCGGTGGGAAGCAGGATCGGTCAGGGCCCGGTCGTCATGCTGGCCGTGGATCTCGACCAGGGCCGCCCCCGTGGCGCGCAGCACCTGCACGCTGACGGGCT
The DNA here is from genome assembly GCF_047605565.1 of Labrys sp. (in: a-proteobacteria). NCBI lineage: Bacteria > Pseudomonadati > Pseudomonadota > Alphaproteobacteria > Hyphomicrobiales > Xanthobacteraceae > Labrys > Labrys sp. (in: a-proteobacteria). The sequence goes on along the minus strand of NZ_JASGFM010000005.1, from coordinate 72,206 downwards.
GGTCGTTGATGAAGGCACGCGTGCGGCCGTCCGCCATCTGTACACGGCGCAGGATCAGGTCGCCGTCGTCGGAAATGTCGTTGGCCTTCAGCACGGCTCGGGCAGCATGATCGGCCGAAACGTCGAAGACGGCACTGACCTGCCCCTGGCCCGTACCATGACGTACCAGGGAGCCGTCCCCACGTCCGCCCAACGCAAGGGCAAAGGCGTCGAGCAAGATCGACTTGCCGGCGCCGGTCTCGCCGGTCAGCACGGACAGGCCCGCGACGAATTCGAGGTCGAGCCGATCGATCAGAACGATATCGCGAATGGCGAGTTGAACGAGCATGACAGATCTATACCGGGCTTACGCCTGCGCCGCATGACAAAACATGAGGCTGCTCACAAGCAAAGGGCCGATCTTGCGACCGGCCCTTTGCAAATTCGACAGTCGCTACCAGCGCCTTAGAGCGTGATCGCGTTGCGGAACGTCCGGCTCAGCCAGGAATCGGTATCCTCGCGCGGCTCCAGGCCGTGCGATTTCACCAGCGTATACGCATCCTTGTACCACTGGCTGTTGGGGTAGTTGTGGCCCAGGATGGCAGCGGCGGTCTGCGCCTCGCTGGAAAGGCCGAGCGCCATGTAGCATTCCGTCAGGCGGCTCAGCGCCTCTTCGATCTGCCGGGTCTGGGCATAGTCCTTCACCACGGTCTTGTAGCGGTTGACCGCAGCGGAATAGTTCTGCTGCTTCTGGTAGAAGCGGCCGATCTCCATTTCCTTGCCGGCGAGCTGGTCGCGCACGACCTGGATCTTGAACTTGGAGTCGCTGACATATTCCGACTTGGGATAGTCGGTGACGACCTTCTGGAAACCGGCAAGCGCCTGGCTGGCCCGGTCCTGGTCGCGCGTGATGTCGGGGATCTGCTTATACTGGGAGTTGGCCCAGATATAAGTCATGTAGGCCGCGTCCTTGTCGTTCGGCCACAGGGTCACGTAACGGCGCGACGAGGTAATGGCATCGTCGTAATTGCCGGACGTGTAATTCGAATAAGCCATCATCAGAATGGCTTTCTTCTGCCATTCCGTCTGCGGATATTGCTTGTCGAGCGATTCGAAACGCTTGGAGGCCTTGGAATAGTCGCCGCCCTTCATGGCGACGAGGCCCTGGTTGTAGAGAAGATCCGGCGGGTCGGTCGCCTGGGTCTTGTAGCCCGGATCGTCATCCCAAAAACCGCAGGCGGCCAGCGGCGTCGCCATCAGCGCAATGGCGACGGCACGAACCGCGAGCCGCGTCGCGACGGTGCGGGAAGACGAGAGGGAACGCAGCGGCATCACTCAGACCTCTACTTCGACTAGTACCAGCATTGTCGCGCGTTTCCGGCGGATGAACCCATCCATCAGCTTCGCACCACAACGTTAAGACTTCGTGGTTCGACATTCACAGCCAGCACCAGCCCGTCCAGACGGATAGGCCGTTATACCGGCGGCAATGCAGGGGCCCTTGTAGCCGATTGTCCGGCCAAGCGCCACCGCCTCTGCAAAATTGTACAATGCTTTGCGGCGGCGCTGTCAAGCGAGGCAAAAGCCTTCGCACTCAATTGGTATCGGGCGCGAAGGCCGCTGCGGCCAGGCCGCTGGAAAGCTCGGCATGGCCGCTCTCGCGACGTACCGGTGCATCGACCATGGTCCAGGCGCTGTCATCGGCGAACAGGGCCTGAAGCATCATGTAGTTGACGCGATGTCCGCCGCAATAGGAGCGGAACTGGCCGATCAGCGGAGCACCGGCAAGAGCCAGGTCGCCCACCGCATCGAGCATCTTGTGACGCACGAATTCATCGGCATAGCGAAGACCTTCCGGATTGAGGATGCGATCCTCGCTCAGGGCCACCGAGTTCTCCAGGGAGGAGCCGAGCGCAAGGCCCCTCTCCCACAGCTGTTCGACATCCTTGACGAAGCCGAAGGTACGGGCCCGCGACAGTTCACGACGGAAATTGTCGGGTGTCAGGTCGAGCGCGCGGCGCTGGCGGCCGATCAGGGGCGTCTCGAAATCGATCTCGACGTCGAGGCGGAAGCCTGCATTGCCGGACTTGTCCCAGGGCGTCAGCTCAGCCCAGGCGCGCCCCATTTCGACGCGAACCGGCTTGAGCACCTTGATCTGCCGGCGGCGCGCCCGTAGCGTGGCGATGCCAACCTGATCGATCGCCTCGATGAAGGGCGCGGACGAACCGTCCATCACCGGGATTTCGGCGCTGTCGACTTCAACCGTGACATTGTCGATGCCCAGGCCGCGCAGCGCCGCCATCAGATGCTCGATGGTGGCAACCGAAGCCCGCGTGGCATCACCGACGACCGTGCACAGGCGCGTATCGACGACGTTGTGATAATGGGCGAGGATCTCCCGCTCGCGCCCGTTCTCCAGATGCGTGCGCAGGAAAACGATGCCGCTGTCGGCCTCGCTGGGATGCAGTGTGATGGAGACAGGCTTGCCAGAATGGACCCCGATCCCTTCGAGGGATACACGGTCATTCAAAGTCGTCTGGAAACCAGATTTCATGTGCGTATTCCACAAGCCGTCCGCCAGGGTGGCGGTACCCAACCGAAACTAGACCGGCCTGCTTTCTGTTTGACCCTTTGGTCCTTTCATTCCCTGCCACGGGGGCATGGACTCGGACCTTTCTTCGAAAATACGTAAAGCAAAAACCAAAGCTTTAGCCAAATCACGCTTTCTTACGGTCTGTAACACAAGCTCGCCAAGTTCCGGCTTGTGAGCCTAGTTTTAAAATCCTTAATCATTTCAAAAAATTACGGCCCGGGCGATGGACCCGGGCCGTCATTGATCCGCACTATGGTTACGATTTCGTCACGAAGGCGAAATCGGCCTCAATTCGAATGGCGGCGCAGGAAGGCCGGAATCTCGAGCTGATCGTCCTCGATCGAGCGGGACTGCTGCGGGGCCGGACGCGGCGCCGGCGGACGACGCTGGGCTTCGGGCGGACGCTGCGGAGCCGGGCGCGGCTCGGGCTGGCGCGCCACGGGCGCCGGCTCATGTTCGACTTCATCCGTCTCGGGACGGCCGAGGCCGACGGCAGCCAGGCGTTGAAGCAGCGTCATGCGCTTCTTGTCGCCAGCCTGGGGGGCTTCCGGACCACGCTGGGCGGCAATCTGGGCCTGCGCCGGCATCGGCAGATCCTCGATGCGCGGCATGCGCGGCGGGCGAACGACGGCCCGCTCCGGCGCCGGCGGCACGAAATGCTCGGGCTCGGGATGATGCTCGGGCGCACGCTGGGCTTCTTCGACCACCGGCTCGCGGAACAGGGTCGGCTTGGGCGCCAGCGGGCGCAGCGTCACGTCATTGGCGGCAGCCACCGGCTCCACCGGAGCGGCCGGTACCGGCTGGGCGATTTCCTGCTGGATCGGGGCGGGCTCGACCGCCACCGGGGCCGGAGCCGCCGGCGCGACATTGCGCGGCGCGGCAACGCGGGCAGCCTGAGCGGCCTGGGCTGCAGCCTGGTCACGCACGCGCTGGGTCATTTCCGCCAGGCGAATGTCGTCCTTGGAGGGCGAAGCCTGGGGCAGGATGGCCGAGTCGATGCCGGTGGCGACCACCGACACCCGCATCGTGCCTTCCAGCGACGGATCCTGGGTCGCTCCCAGAATGATGTTGGCTTCCGGATCGACCTCTTCACGAATGCGGGTCGCCGCCTCGTCGAGCTCGTAGAGCATCATGTCGGGGCCGCCGGTGATCGAGATCAGCAGGCCGCGGGCGCCCTTCATCGAAACGTCGTCGAGCAGCGGGTTGGCGATCGCCGCCTCGGCGGCCAGGATCGCACGGCGCTCACCCGACGCTTCGCCGGTGCCCATCATCGCCTTGCCCATCTCGCGCATCACGGCGCGCACGTCGGCAAAGTCGAGATTGATCAGGCCGGGCTTGACCATGAGGTCGGTGATCGAAGCGACACCCGAATAGAGCACCTGGTCGGCCATGGCGAAGGCGTCGGCGAAGGTGGTCTTGTCGTTGGCGACCCGGAACAGGTTTTGGTTCGGAATGACGATGAGGGTATCGACGCTCTTCTGGAGCTCGGCGATGCCGGACTCGGCCAGGCGCATGCGGCGCAGGCCCTCGAAATGGAAGGGCTTGGTGACGACGCCGACGGTGAGGATACCGACCTCACGAGCGACGCGGGCGATGACCGGCGCAGCGCCAGTACCCGTGCCGCCGCCCATGCCGGCGGTGACGAAAACCATGTGGACGCCGTTGAGATGATCGCGGATCTCGTCGATCACTTCCTCTGCGGCGGCGCGACCGACCTCAGGCTGCGAACCCGCGCCGAGACCCTCGGTAACCTGGATGCCCATCTGCACGATACGATCGGCCTTCGAAAGGGTCAGCGCCTGCGCGTCCGTGTTGGCGACGACGAAGTCGACGCCTTCCAGTCCGGCCTCGATCATGTTGTTGACGGCGTTGCCGCCAGCCCCACCAACGCCGAACACGGTGATACGCGGCTTCAACTCCCGGATATCCGGCATTTTGAGGTTGATCGTCATGGTTCGCCTCTTTTGCAAGACGCGTCGCCGCGCCCCTTAATTGACCTTCATCAAGGCCTTACGACCCCTTCCTGCCCTTTGAATCAGAAAGTTACTGATTTGCGAAGCAGGCATTTGTGTAATCCGGTTAAATTTGACCGGAAAAATTAGTCAAAATGGCCTTGAAAAACCGGCCATTCTTCATGTCTCAACGTTACCTTTGCGATTCGAAACTCGATTTCCCTTTTGCAAATCGAAGTTTAGAAACTGTGTTTCAACCAACGCCCGACCCGACCGAAATAACCGTCTGTTCCGGTAGCCTGCGCACGCGTCCGAACCTGCGGTTCGAAATGCTCGACTCCGGCGATTTGCGGATAGACCAGCAGGCCAGCTGCCGTAGCGAAAGGTGGCCCCTTGGCGGCTTCGGGCATGCCGGCGATGCCGAGCGGACGCCCGATGCGGACCTGCCGATCCAAAATCTTGCGCGCCAGTTCCACCGTGCCCGTCAACTGGCATGCGCCCCCGGTCAGTACGACACGGCGGCCCGCCTCGGCCCAGGCACCGGACCCGCGCAGGCGGTCGCGCACCATTTCGAGGATCTCCTCGATGCGCGGGCGGATGATGCGCACCAGCCGCGAACGCGGCACGTGATGGATGCCGTCGCCCTGCTCGTCCCCGACGGGCGGCACGGCGATCGTCTCGCGATCATCCGAGGGGCTGGCGATGGTGGCACCATAGAGAACCTTCAAGCGCTCGGCTTCCGACAGCTTGGTCGACAGGCCGCGCGCCACGTCGGTCGTGACATGCGCCCCGCCCACCGGCAGGCTGTCGGCATGCACGAAGGCACGATTGGCGAAGACGGCGACAGAGGTGGTGCCAGCGCCCATGTCGATCAGGGTCACGCCCATCTCGGTCTCGTCGTCGACGAGCGCCGACAGGCCGGCGGCGTAGGGCGTAGCGACCATCGCCTCGACATGGAGATGGCAGCGCTCGATGGCGAGCATCAAATTCTTGGCCGGCGTCGACTCCGCCGTCACCACATGCATGTCGACACCGAGCTGGCGGCCCAGCATGCCTCGGGGATCGGAGATGCCGCCGACGCCGTCGAGCATGTGGCCGATCGGCAGCGAATGCAGCACGGCGCGTCCGTCACGCACCGAATGGCTGGCGCCGGCATCGAGAACGCGATGAATGTCGAGATCGCAGACCTGATGGCCGCCGACTTCCACCGTGGCCGAATAGTGCTCGCTCGCCACCCGCCCGCAGGAAATGTTGACGATCACCGAGTCCACCCGCACGCCGGCCATGCGCTCGGCGGCATCGACCGCATGGCGGATCGCCTGTTCGGCGGCCTCCATGTCGACGACGGCGCCGGACTTCAGCCCGCGCGAACGCTGATGGCCGATACCCAGGATCTGGGCCTGGTGACTGCGACCCGGCAGAAGATCGGCCCCTTCGAGCGGACGCAGCCGCGCGATCAGGCAGACGATCTTGTTGGTGCCGACGTCGAGCACCGACATCACCGTGGTGCGACGCGGCGCCAACGGCTTGAGCTTGGGGGTCAGGCCATTCTCGAAGGGGCTCATGCCTTGCCCCCCTTTGCCTTCTTCTTGGACAGCGCGTCGGCCCGGGCAGCCGCGGCCTGCTCACTCAAACGAAAGGTAGCGCGATCGGGCATACGCATGTCGACTGCCAGAATATCCTTTTCCAAAACCTTGCCCTTCCGCTCGAGGCCGGCCAGGCTCTTCAAGGCCTGGTCCGGATTGTCCTCGGGGAGGCGAACGACCACGCCATTGTCGAGCGTGAGATTCCAGCGGCGCTGGGAAACGAGCGTTGCCCCTCTGACCCGGCCGGTCAGTTCGGGCGTGGCGGCAACCGCCGCAACGATTTCGCTGGCCCGCTTCTCGGCCCCCTCGCCCACCACCAGCGGCAGAGCGGCAAAACGGGCCTCGACATGATCCTCGATCACGACGCCGTCTTCGGCGATCACGCTGACCGAGCCGTCACGCTGCCACAGGGCGTAGGGCGCGCGCTCCTCGATGGTGACCGAGAGCGTGGAGGGAAACAGCTTACGGACCTGTGCCGATTTCACCAGCGGCAGCTTCTCGAGCCCTTCGCGCGCCGCCTCGGCATCGAGAAACAGCAGCGACGAGGTGTTGGTGACCCCGGCAGCGGCGAAGATCTTCTGATCCGTCAGCTCGCGCTGGCCGGTGACGGCGACGGTCTCGACCCGGAAACCGAACAGATTGGCCGCCATGTCGAGCGGCGCGCCATACTGAACCTTCATCTGCGGCCAGACCGGTCCGGTCTGGGCACCATAGACGATGGTTCCCACCAGAAAGGCGGCCGACAGCATGAGGCCCAGTCCCCGCGGGGGCTTTGCCAGCAGACGCTGCAGCCGCGACGAGCGCTGATCCACGAACGTCCTGGTCGTGAATCCGGCTTGGCGCAGGGAGGACAGATTGAACAAACGCAGCATATGCTCGAAGCCAACGCTCTTGAGGAACCGCCGGTTGGGACGGTCTTTTGAAGGGCGATCTCAGGAGCTGACCACCCCCCTCAAGCGGGAAATGCTTCATGCCCCATTAAGGTTAGCTTTCGGACAAATCAGTAAACAATCGGTTAGCAGCGCTTCAGCTTTGCCGCTTTAGGCCCTGGCGCGGCTCAGAAATCGACACCACTTCCGGCTCGACATGCCGCAAGGTCACTCTGCACCCGGCAAACCGGGATTGTCGGCAGGGCCCATGACCGGATCACGCCGGGAATTTCCACGGACGTTCGTGTCTCGCGAGCTGCTCCCAGGCATGCCCGAGGCTCGATCGAGAGAAACGTGGTCGGGGTCAGGCCGCCCGTCCCACGCGCTTGATTTCCCATTCGAGCTCGATGCCCGCATGGTTCCGTACGCGCTCGCGAACGGTCTCGCCCAGCGCTTCGATGTCGGCCGAGGAGGCCGTGCCAAGATTGACCAGGAAATTGGTGTGCATCGGCGAGACCTGGGCGCCGCCGACGGTCAAGCCGCGGCAACCGGCCTCGTCGACCAGCTTCCAGGCCGAATGGCCGGGCGGGTTCTTGAAGGTCGAGCCACCCGTGCGGGTATTGACCGGCTGGGACGAGGAACGCGCCTCGGTGATCTTCTGCATCTCCGCCAGGATCGCCTCGCGATCCCCCGGCCTGCCCCGGAATGTCGCCTGCGTGAACACGACGTCCGTCGGCACGGCACAGCGACGATAGCTGAAGCCCATGGCGGGTGCGTCATAGATCAAGATCGAGCCGTCGCGGCCGACCGCCCGCGCCGAGGCGAAGACATCCTTGGTCTCGCCACCATAGGCGCCGCCATTCATGCGCAGCGCCCCACCGATCGCGCCAGGAATGCCGCGCAGGAAGGACAGGCCCTGGATGCCCGCTTCCGCTGCCGCACGCGCCACCTTGACATCCGGGGCTCCCGCGCCGGCCGTGATGGCGAGGCCATCGACGGCGATAGCACCGAAACCCTTGCCGAGGCGGATCACCACGCCCTCGACGCCGCCGTCACGGACCAGAAGATTGGAGCCGAGTCCTACCACCATCCAGGGTGTCTGTGCGGGCAGGCCGGCCATGAACTGCGCCAGATCCTCCTCGTCCACCGGCGTGAACAGCAGCTGCGCCGGACCGCCGGTGCGAAACCAGGAGAGCGGCGCCATCGGCGCATTGGCTTCCAGCGTACCGCGCAATCCCGGCATGAGTGGGCGAAGCGAGGGAATGAGGTCGGGAAAGGTCATGGGGTCCGAAAAGATCCAATGGCGGAATATCTCAATGTTGCCCACGAATGGGCAGCATTGAGATATTCTGCAAGTGTTTAAAATCCTGCAGGGTCTTCTTGATCGCCCCATAGCGGGATCAGGGATTTGGAATGCCGGCCTTATTGCCTACATTCGCTTAAAAAGCCCAGCGATTCTGCCAAGGCGTCTTGCGATTTGCGGAAGCGCAAAGACGTGTCGAACCAACGAGTTGGAGCGAACATTGCCGGATCGGTCCACCTCCCCGGAAGAACGCCTCCGCGCCATCGTCCGCACGGATGAGAACCTCATGGCCTTTCTCGTCGCCGCCCGCTCGCTGCGTCTGCCGCAATGGCGGCTGGCGGCGGGCTGCGTCTACCAGAGCGTGTGGAACAGCCTGACCGGGAAATCCACCGGCACCGGCATCAAGGATTATGATCTCATCTATTTCGACGCCACCGATGTGAGCTGGGAAGCCGAGGATGCCGTGATCCGGCGTGCTGCTCCCCTCTTCGACGGGCGCTGGCCGGTCGAGATCCGCAACCAGGCCCGGGTCCATCTGTGGTTCGAGCAGCGTTTCGGCCTGCCCTATCCGCAACTCCATTCGGCCGACGAGGCCTTCGGGCACTATGCCGCTATCGTGCATGCGGTCGGCATTCGGCTGGAAGAAGACGACACGATCGACATCGCCGCCCCCTTCGGCCTCGATGACGTCTTCGGCATGGTCATCCGCCCCAATCCGGGGCGCCCGGGTGACAAGGGCCTGTCCGCCAAGGCTGCACGCGCCCAGGCGATCTGGCCCGAACTGCGCCTGGTGGATCTGCAGCCATGACGGCAAGGCCGGGCTATGCGCAGGCCCTGCAGGCAACCAGGCTGCTCGAATTGTTGCAGGCCTATGATCCGCATGTCGCGGGCACGCCCCCTCTCGGCGTCGACCTGCCCGCCAGCGACATCGACATCCTCTGCCACGCCCCGGATACCCTCGCCTTCACTCGGACAGTCTGGGAGGCTCTTGCTGAAGCGCCGGCCTTCTCCATCCATCAATGGACCGCAGGTGGGCGCCCGGTGGTCGCCACCTTTACGGCGCAGGGCTGGTGCTTCGAGATCTTCGCCTCCATTCAACCGGTGGCCGAACAGGCAGGCTGGCGCCATTATTTGGCAGAGCGGCGCTTGCTCACGCTGGGAGGAGAGCCCTTCCGCAGCAGCGTCATGCATCATCGCCGGGCCGGCCTGAAGACCGAACCCGCCTTCGCCGCGGCCCTGCGCCTGAAAGGCGATCCCTATCAGGCCCTGATCGAGCTCGGGCAACGGGAGGACGGTCATCTCCAGGTGCTCCTCGCCGCCGCCGGCTACCCTGCTCCCATCGCGCAAAGGGAATGACCCTTCGGAACCACTAATGAGCCCCGGTCAACCTCACCCTGCGATATGCTTCAAGGCCTCGCGACGGCTGAGATTGCTGAGTTCGGGGTGCTCGTCGACGTAACGGGCAACCTCCGCGGGATCGATGCGTGCATAATGCCTGAGAGCCCAGCCGATCGCCTTGCGCAGGAAAAATTCCTTGGAGCCGATCGACGGTGCGATGCAGGCGTAGAGAAGATCGAGATCGGTCTGCCCCTTGGCGTCGAGCTGGCAGAGGATCGCGCTTCGGCGCTTCCACATATCGGCATCGACGGCCCAGGCGAGCATCGCCTGCCGCATCGTCGCGCCGTCACTGCGCAGGATCGGCAGGAGACGGTGCGCGGCGATCGCATCGACATAGTCCCACCAGGCGCCGGTGACGATCAGCTCCTCATACATCGGCAGGACGTCGAAGCGCTGGAACGCCCTGGCGGCCCGCAGGCCGGTCAGCTCGATGGCGGCATAGCGCTCTTCGCGAAAACGGGCGCCACGCCAGATGGCGAGAACCTCTGCCTGCCAGTGCCCTGCGGTCTCGAAGCGCAGATCTGCGAAGATGGTCTTGCAGATCTGCCTGAGCGGCACAGCGGAAACACCGAGATAGGGCATCGCCGATTTCATATAGGCTTGCATGCCCGGCGCACGCGAGGGATCGGCAGCGGCCGCCAGACGTGCGCGGATCGTCTCGGCCAGGCGCATGCCCATTCTCCCAGCACCGCATCGGCGCTGCATGAGGGAACGCCGGATCAGTGGAGTGTCAACCTCCCGGCTGACACCCCGCTTGCCGACGAGCGTTCCTTTTCAAGATGTCAGCCGGGAGGCTGACACTCCAACCCCTCTTGGTATGAAAACGCGACCGAAGTGCAAGACCCCACTTACGGTTTGCATCTCACCCGAGCGCCGCCAGTTCCCCCGGCAGTGCATAGGCCCATTGCGTGATGTTACCGGCACCGAGGCAGATCACGTAGTCACCGGGCTTGGCCGCCGAAGCGACCAGGCCGGCAAGCGAGCCGGGACCATCGAGCGCGACGACATGGCGGTGGCCGCGCGCCCGGATGCCGGCGACGAGGCCTTCCTTGTCGGCTCCCGGGATCGGGGCCTCGCCGGCCGCATAGACATCGGCGACCACGACCATGTCGGCATCGTTGAAGCAGGCGGAGAATTCGTTGAACAGGCTCGCCAGGCGGCTATAGCGATGCGGCTGCACCACCGCGATCACCTGCCCGGTGGTCGAGGCCCGCGCCGCCTTGAGCACGGCGGAGATCTCCACGGGATGGTGGCCGTAATCGTCGAACACGGTGACGCCGTTCCACTCCCCGGTGCGCGTGAAGCGCCGCTTGACACCGCCGAAGCCTTCCAGGCCCTTGCGGATCGCTTCGGCGTCCATGCCGAGATTGTGGGCAACGGCGATCGCAGCGGTCGCGTTGAGGGCATTGTGGCCGCCCGGCATGGGCAGGCCGAGATCGGGAAGCTCGACCACCGCGCCGGTCTTGCGGTCGCGAATGACGACACGAAAGCGCGAACGGCCTCCCGAGAGGTCGAGATCGAGAAGGCGCACATCGGACTGCGGGTTCTCGCCATAGGTGACGACGCGGCGGTCCTCGATGGTGCCGACCAGCTCCTGCACCACGGGATGATCGAGGCACATCACGGCAAAGCCGTAGAACGGGATGTTCTCGACGAACGTCCGGAAGGCATCCTTGATGGCATCGAAGGTCTTGAAATGATCGAGATGCTCGGGATCGATATTGGTGACGATGGCGACGTCGGTCGGCAGCTTGAGGAAGGTGCCGTCGCTCTCGTCGGCCTCCACCACCATCCAGTCGCTCGAACCGAGCCGTGCATTGGTGCCATAGGCGTTGATGATGCCGCCATTGATCACGGTGGGATCGAAACCGCCGGCATCGAGCAGCGTCGCCACCAGCGAAGTCGTGGTGGTCTTGCCATGCGTGCCGGCAATGGAGACGCAGGTCTTCAATCGCATCAGCTCGGCCAGCATCTCGGCACGCCGCACCACCGGCAAGCGCATCTCACGAGCAGCGACGAGCTCCGGGTTGTCGCGCTTGATCGCGGTGGAGACCACCACCACCTCGGCATCGCCGATATTCTCGGCGGCATGGCCGATGAAGGTCTTCACGCCCTTATCCTTCAGGCGCTTGACGTTGTAATTGTCGGCAGCGTCCGAGCCCTGCACCGTGTAGCCCAGATTGACCAGCACTTCGGCAATGCCGGACATGCCGATACCGCCGATGCCGACAAAGTGGATGGGGCCAATTTCACGGGGCAGCTTCATGAGGTCTCTCGAAAAGATGGGATTTCGGTTCGTATAGGGGCGACAGGGCCGGGAGGCAAATTTGGAGAAAATTCGGAGCGCGGACTTCCAGTCCGCCTCTTGGAGACGCCGCGCTTGCGAGACTGCAAAGAGCGGACAGGATGTCCGTGCTCCGAGGACCCGCCCCCGTCACATCGCCGCCAGCTTCACCACCCAGTCGGCGAGGCGATCGGCAGCGTCGGGAATGCCGGCGTTCCGGGCATTGGCGGCCATGGCCTGCAGCCCCACCGGATCGGCGAGCAGCGCGGTGAGATCGGCTGCCAGCGTTTCCGCGGTGAAGTCCGGCTGCATCACCATCCGGGCGCCATCGACATTGGCGAGCGTACGGGCGTTGGCAGCCTGGTCCTGGTCGAGCGCTCCCGGCAGCGGCACGAGGATCGATGGGCGGCCGATGACCGAAAGCTCGGCCACGGTCGAGGCACCGGAGCGGCTGATCACCAGATGAGCCCCCGCGATACGGGCGGGCAAGTCTCGGAAGAAATCCTGCACGTCCGCAGCAACGCCGAGGCCGGCATAGGTCTCACGCACGGCGGCAAGGTCCTCCTGGCGCGCCTGCTGCACGATCCTGAGCCGGCGGCGCAATGGTTCGTCCAGCCGCGCGATCGCCGACGGCACGATCGCCGACATCACAGCGGCGCCCTGGCTGCCGCCGAAGACCAATAGGTTGATGGGCCCGTCCAGATCAGGATAGGGCACCTTGGCCGCTTCCATCACCGCCGGCCTGACCGGGTTGCCGGTATGGACGAGCTTCGATTTCGGCACATTGTCCATCATCGCCACATCGGCAAAGCCGGTGGCGATGCGCGTCACTTTGGGTGCCAGCATGCGGTTGGCCCTGCCCATCACCGCATTGGCCTCGTGGATCATGGTGGGGATCTTGCGCCAAGCCGCAGCCGTCAGCGGCGGCAGGGTCGGATACCCGCCGAAACCCACCACCACGGCGGGGGCCAGACGCCCCAGCATGCGCCAGGCCGAAAACGTCCCCGTGCCGAGCTGCCAGAGCGTATTGGCCATGGCGAGCGGCGAGCGGGAACGCACGGTCTCGGATGGGATGACGTGGATGTCCTCCCAGGCAAAAGTGCCGGTATAGCGCTCCACCCGTTCGTCGGTGGCAAGATGCGGACGAAAGCCGAGCGGCATGAGCGCTCCCGCCAGCGCTTCGGCCGGGAACAGGTGGCCGCCGGTACCGCCGGCACAGAGCAGTACGATCTTGCCGCTCACGACGACAATCCGATACCAGCTGCGCCCTGGGCCCTGCGGTCGCGGAAGCTGAAGGCGCTTTCGAGCATGTCGGTACGTGGGCGGCGGCGGGTGAGCGCGAGCACCATGCCCATGCCATAGGCCACCGAGATCAGCGAGGAGCCGCCATAGGAGATGAAGGGCAGCGTCATGCCCTTGGCGGGCATCATGTGGAGATTGACCATCAAATTGATCGAGGACTGCATTCCGAACAGGAGGGTGAGGCCGGCGGTGGCGAAGCGGCAGAAGGGATCTTCGACCTTGTAGGCGTGCCAGAAGCCACGCAGCACGATGAGGGCGAACATCGCCACCACCACCATGACGAAAAGAAGGCCGAATTCCTCGCCGGTCACCGCCATGATGAAATCGGTGTGGGAATCCGGCAGGATCAGTTTGTAGGTACCCTCGCCCGGCCCCTTGCCCAGCCAGCCGCCGCTGAGGAAGGCATCGCGCGCCACGTCGACCTGGAAGGTATCGGTGCCCTCCGGCTTGAGAAAGCGGTCGATGCGGGAGGTGACGTGTGGAATGAACTGATAGGCGGCCACGATGCCGACGACGCCGACGCCTCCGAGCCCGACCATCCAGAACCAGTGCAGCCCGGCCATGAAGAACAGCGCACCCCAGACGATGGAGATCAGCATGGTCTGGCCAAAGTCGGGTTGCAGGATGAGCAGTCCCGCCGAGCAGGCCAGCAGCAGCATGGCGAGGATGTTGGCGGGAACGTCCGGCCGCTTGACGTTTTCGGAAAACAGCCAGGCCGCCAGCACGACGAAGGCGGGCTTGAGGAACTCGGAAGGCTGGATACCGGCGATCCAACGCCTGGAACCCTTCACCTCAGCGCCGAACAACAGCGTCGCCGCGACAAGCGCGATCGAGATCAGGAACATCACCAGGGCCAGCCGACGGATGGACTGCGGCGACAGGAAGGAAATCCCGATCATTACCATCAGGGCCACCGGGATCATCATCGCCTGGCGGTTGACGAAGTGGAACATGTCGGAGATGCCGATACGCTCGGCGACGGCGGGGCTCGCCGCCAGCAGGAGGACGATACCGGTCAGCATCAGAGCCAGGATCGTCATCAGCATCAGCCGATCGACGGTCCACCACCAGGCATTGAAGGCTGAACGTTCGGTACGCGAGGCCATGAACAGGGAGTCCGTCAGCTGAGGGAGGATCGCCCTAGCAGTGCTCCCGACAGGGTTTAGGAACGGTTAAATGCGAAGGCCTCGTCGCGTTTTTGCCGGCAATGCGCCTGGAAATGCCGATTGAACCGGCTCGCCTTCCGTTCGCAACGGTCGGCATCGGCTGCCGCCTCGCCCTGTTCTATCGTGATGCTTGGCTCCTGGATTGCCGGCGGTCGAGTCCCGCCACCACGTCCTCGACGATCTCCTGCAACTCGGCACGGCTGCTGCCGTCCCGGGCCTGGATCGAGATCCCCTGCATCACGGCCGCTAAATGGCGAGCCAGCCCGGGGATCGTCTCGTTGTCGCCAAAAGGCTGCAGCGCCTGCACGATCCTCATGCGGATATCCTCGCGTCGCGCAGCAAGGTCACGGGCGAGCGCGGCATGGTCGGGATGGCAGGTAACCATCCCGCTCGAGATCATGCAGCCACGCTCGCGATCGGGATGGGTGACGGCCTCGATCGCCGCTTCCAGCAGCAGGCGCACCGCCTTTGGCCGATCGTCCGCCTGCGTGACAGCGGCGAAATCGAGCAGGCCGATGCTACCCTCGTAGCGGGCCAGCGCTTCCTGGTAGAGCCCGGCCTTGCTGCCGAAGGCGGCGTAAAGGCTGGGGGGCGCGATCCCGATCGCCTTGGTGAGATCGCCGACCGAGACGCCCTCATAGCCGTGGCGCCAGAACAGCCGCATGGCCGTCTCGACCGCCTGTTCCCGATCGAAGCTCCAGGGTCGTCCGCCACGCGATTTCGAACCGTGTTCCATATCGAACACTAAACAACATCTTGACAGGCATCGTCAAGCAAGTTGAATAGTGATCGATAAACAACATCGGAGATCGCAATGGATCCTTCAAGACGCCTTTTCCTGGGTGCCGCCGCCGCCCTCACCGCCCTCGCCGTCGAATCGGGACTTGCAGGTTCCGCGGCGGGCGCAATCGGTAAGAAACACTCCGATGTTGCGAATGGAGGTAAACCAGGCTCAGGGCGTGAAAGCTTCTTCACCCGTTCGGCCGATGGCACGCTGCTGGCCGGCGAGGCACAGGGCGACCCGGCGGCCCCTGAGATCCTGTTCATCCACGGCCTGCGCCAGAGCCGGCTGAGCTGGGACAAGCAGTTTGTCGATGCGGCCCTGACCGGCTTCCGACTGGTGAGGTTCGACCTCCGCGGCCATGGCGATTCCGACAAGCCTGCCTCGCCCGACGCCTATTCCGACCCGGATCGCTGGGCGGACGACGTGGCTGCGGTGATCGCGGCCGCGAAGCTGCGCCGTCCCATCCTGGTGGGCTGGTCACTGGGCGGCCATGTCGCCGGCACTTATCTGCGCAAATATGGCGGCTCGCGCATCGCCGGGATCAACCTGGTCGATGCGGTCACCAAGCTGTCGCCCGACCTTCTGACCCCGCTCGCCGTGAGCTTCGCCAAGACGGCGGTCTCACACGACCTGGGCGAACGAACCGCTGCGACGGCCGATTTTCTCGCGGCCTGTTTTCACAAACCGCTCACCGATATCGAACTGCAGCGTATGCTAGTGGTCAACGGCATGACCGAACGCGCCGTGAACGAGGGGTTCGTCAAGACGGCCACGCCCGATCTCGAGCCGGTGTTCCAGGCCTATCCCGGCCCGGTCCTGCTGACGCACGGCGTCCACGACCGGCTGGTGCGCCTGGCCATGTCCGAGCGCATCAAGGCCCTTCATGCCGATAGCCGGCTCTCGGTCTATGCCGACAGCGGCCACAGCCCCTTCTACGAAGAGCCCGCGCGGTTCGGACGGGAACTCGCTGCTTTCACAACTGCATCGACAAGAGGCTGATGCCCGCGTGGAGCCGGCGCGATCCTGCCCGGCTCCCGCATATGCCACAGCAAGACTGTCGTCCCGCCGTGGAAAGGCACGCTCAACCGTCTGATTTCAGCTTCCCGGCAACGGCCCAGGCGTCCTTCGGAACTTCGATGATGATGATCTCGACGGATTCCGGCGGGCAAACCAGGGTTTCGACGACGGCCTTCGTCGCCGCCTGCACGAAATCGCGCTTTTGTTCGAGCGTCCGTCCGGGGTGCATTTCCACTCGCAGCACAGGCATGGTCACTTCCTCATGAAAAGGTCCGTTAGTCGACCTGCCGCAATGTTCTCCAAACCGATTTGCTGATAAATAGCCGCTTAGGCCTTTCATTCAGAACCGCATGGGTTGCAATCATGGACAAGCTCGCCGGCATGGCCATGTTCGTCAGGGTGGTGGAGGAAGGCAGCTTCGCCGCCGCAGCAGAGACCAGCCGGGTATCGGCGACCATGGTCGCCAAGCATGTCCGCCAGATCGAACAGCGCCTGGGTGCCCGACTGCTTCATCGCACCACCCGCCGCCACCAGCTCACGGAAGTCGGCAGGCTCTATTACGAACGCTGCAAGACGGCCCTGGCGGAGGTGGCCCTGGCCGAAGCGAGCGCCTCCGAATTGCAGGCCAATCCACGCGGACGGTTGCGAATGGTCGCGCCGGTGAGCTTCGGAAGCGAAAGCCTGGTGCCGGCCCTGGTCGACTATCTGCAGCGCCATCTCGACGTCACCATCGATCTCGTGCTCGACAACCGCACCGTGGACCTGATCGGCGAGGGCTGCGAACTCGGCATTCACATCGGCGACCTCACGGACGAAAACCTGGTCGCCCGCCCGCTGAAGCCCTATCGTCGCATCCTGGCCGCCGCGCCTTGCTACCTGGATCGACGCGGGCGGCCGCAGCATCCCCGCGAACTCGGCGATCATGATTGCCTTGGCCATGCCTATTGGCGCACGCAGGGCATCTGGCACCTTGTCGGCCCGGATGGGGAGACCTGCACGGTGAATATCGGCGGCCGCTTCACCACCAACCAGGGTTCGGCGCTGCGCGTGGCGGCGCTGCATGGGGCGGGCGTCGTGCTCCAGCCGGAACTGCTGCTGATCAACGACATCGAGGCCGGCCGGCTCGAGCCCGTGCTGCCGCTCTGGTCCTATCGCCCCACGCCGATGCATCTGGTCTACGCGCCGGATCGTCGGCCGACGGCCATGCTGCGCAGCGCCATCGACTTCCTGCTGGCCCGCTTCGGCTGACCGAAAGGCCGTCAGGCCTTGCCGATACCCGGCAAGGACAGCACGGCCCGGGAGAAGGCCTTGCCCCGTTCCTCGAAATTGCGGAACTGGTCGAAGGAAGCGCAGGCCGGGGAAAGCAGGACCACGGCCTCGTCGAGGCCGGACGCTGCCGCATCAGCAGAGGCCAGCGGCACCGCCTTTTCGATCGTCTCGGCCCGCACATAGGGTACGTGCCCTTCCAGCGTCGCCGCGAATTCGTCCGTTGCCTCGCCGATCAGATAGGCCTTGCGGATCTTGGGAAAATACTCGGCCAGGGACTCGATGCCGCCGGTCTTGGGCTTGCCGCCGGCGATCCAGTACAGGGTCGGGAAGGACGACAGGGCCTTGGCCGCGGCATCGGCATTGGTGGCCTTGGAATCGTTGACGAACAGCACGGGACCGAGCCGGCCGACCTGCTCCATGCGATGGGCGAGGCCCGGGAAGCTACGCATGCCGGCCTGGATCTGATCCAGTGTCAACCCACCTGCGTGCGCTGCCGCCAGCGCCGCGCAGGCATTCTGGGCATTGTGCGCGCCACGCAGGGAGCCGATGCCGGCCAGGCTTGCCACCTCGACCGCCCTGCCCCCTTCAGCCGAAAACAACCTGTCGCCAATGGCATAGACGCCGTCGCTCAATTGTCTCTCGACCGAGATGCGGACGGGCCGGCCACCCCTGGCTTCGATCTCGTCCGCGATAGCGGCGCACCAGGCATCGTCGACGCCGACGACCGGCGTGGCCGCGCCTTCGACCAGGCGCGCCTTCACGGCCGCATAATGTTCCAGCGTGCCGTGGCGGTCGAGATGATCCTCGGTGACATTGAGCAGGATGGCGACGGAGGGATCGATGCTCGGCGCCAGGTCGATCTGGTAGGAGGAGCACTCGACGACATAAACTCTTTCAATTCCTCGCACCTTGTCGGGCGACGGCGGCTCCAGCGACAGGATCGCCGTGCCGATATTGCCGCCGAGCTGCACGTCACGGCCGGCGGCCGCGAACAGATGCGCGATCAGCGCCGTGGTGGTGGATTTGCCGTTGGTGCCAGTGATGGCGATGAAGGGCGCGCCCGGCGCCCTCGCCCGGCGCTCGCGCACAAAGAGCTCGATATCGCCGATCACTTCCACCCCATGCGCAGCGGCAAGCTTGACCGACCAATGCGGCTCGGGATGGGTGAGCGGCACGCCGGGCGACAGGACCAGCGCGGCGACGGAGGACCAGTCGACCTCATTGAGGTCACGGACGTCAAGCCCCTTGTCGGCGGCGGCCTTGCGGCCGGCCTCGCCATCGTCCCAGACGATCGGCCTGGCGCCCCCGGCAGCGAGAGCCTCGGCCGTCACCAGGCCCGACCCGCCGAGGCCGAAGACGGCGACAGCGCGGTCGCCGAAGGAAGTGATCGGGATCATGACGATCTTTCGTCCTATCTGAGCTTGAGCGTGGCAAGCCCGAGCAGGGCCAGCACCACCGCGATGATCCAGAAGCGGATCACGACCTGCGGTTCCTTCCAGCCGAGCTGCTCGAAATGGTGGTGGATCGGCGCCATCTTGAACACGCGCTTGCCGGTATAGCGGAACGACAGCACCTGGATGATCACCGACAGGGTTTCCGCCACGAACAGGCCGCCGACGACGAGCAGCACGATCTCATGCTTGGTCGCCACGGCAATCGAACCCAGCATGCCGCCTAGAGCGAGCGAGCCGGTATCGCCCATGAAGATCTGCGCCGGCGGCGCATTGAACCAGAGGAAGCCGAGCCCCGCCCCGATCATGGCGCCGCAGATCACCGCGAGTTCACCGGTGCCGGGTACGAAATGGAGCTGCAGGTAATTGGCGAAATTGGCGTTGCCGACGAGATAGGCGATGACACCGAAGGTTCCGGCCGCCACCATCACCGGCACGATGGCAAGACCGTCCAGGCCGTCCGTCAGGTTCACGGCATTGCCGAAACCCACGATGATGAAGGCACCGAAAACCACGAAGAAATAGGAGAGGTTGATCAGGAGTTCCTTGAAGAAGGGAAAGGCAAGCGATGTCGCCTGCGAGATCGGCGCTCCGCTGCCCCAGAGGAAGCCGAGGAAGCGCGCCCCACCTGCCTGTGCCATCAGGATCACGGCAACGCCGGCGATCAGGAATTCCAGACCGAGCCGCGCCCGCCCGGAAAAGCCCTTATGGCTCTGCTTGGTCACCTTGAGATAGTCGTCGTAAAAGCCGATGGCTCCGAAGCCGAGCGTCACCAGGAGCACGGCCCAGACATAGACATTGGCGAGGTTCCCCCACAGCAGGGTCGACACGCCCAGCCCAGACAGGATCATCAGCCCGCCCATGGTCGGCGTGCCCCGCTTGGACAGATGCGACTGCGGGCCGTCGTCGCGGATCGGCTGGCCCTTGCCCTGCTTCACCCTGAGCCAGGAGATGGTCCACGGCCCGAAGAAGAACACGAACAACAGCGCCGTGAAGATCGCCCCACCGGTCCGGAAGGTGATGTAGCGAAACAGGTTGAGGAGCTCGAAATGTTCGCTGAAGCGACTCAGCAGATAGAACATGGAAATCCTTTCAACCTCAGGCGTTTCGTCGGTAATTCTAGCCGTAATTTGTCCCGGGATTTGCGTCGCTGATACCAGCCCGTATGGCGATCGCCTCGCCCTGGGATCGCAGGCATCCTCGCCTGCTCTTGGAAGCGTCGCGGCTGGCAGGTGAGGAAAGCAGGCGAGGACGCCTGCGATCCCAGGATGCCATGTCGCACCAAATCGTCCATCATCCGGCCCTCGCCGCGATCGCCTCGCGGGCGACGTCGTGATCGGAGAAAGGCAATACAGTCTTGCCGACGATCTGGCCCGGCTCGTGCCCCTTGCCGGCGATCAGCAGTACGTCGCCCTGCGCCAGCTCCGCGACGGCCGTCTCGATCGCCTGGCGCCGGTCGCCGATCTCGATCGCACCGGGTGCCGCCGCCATGATGGCCGCGCGGATCGTGGCTGGATCCTCGCTGCGGGGATTGTCGTCGGTGACGATGACCTTGTCAGCCAGCCTTGTGGCGATCTCGCCCATGATCGGACGCTTGCCGGCATCGCGATCGCCGCCGCAGCCGAAGATCACCACCAGCCTGCCCTGCGCGAAGGGGCGCAAGGCCTCCAGCGCTTTCTCGAGCGCATCGGGCTTGTGGGCGTAGTCGACGAGCACCGGAGCTCCCTCGACGGTACCGACGAGATCGAGGCGGCCCTTGGCGCCCTCGAGGTGCTCGAGGGCAGCGAACACCGCATCCGGCTCGCCGCCGGTCGAGAGGCAGAGGCCCGCGGCGACCAGGGCGTTCTCCACCTGGAAGCGTCCGGCGAGCGGCAGCCTGACCCGATAGGCCCGGCCCTGATAGTCGAGTTCGAGATGCTGGATGAAGCCCTCGATCCCGACCGATTTCAGGCGGATGCCCTCGCCCGTCTCACCGACGCTGAGGATACGCAGGCCCTTCTGGCCTGCGGCAGCCAGCACGGCGCCGGCCTCGGCATGATCGGCTGCCACGACGGCCCCTGCGCCGGCGGGCAGAAGGTCGCGGAACAGGCGCAGCTTTGCCTCGAGATAGGCTTCGAAACTCGCGTGATAATCGAGATGATCGCGCGACAGATTGGTGAAACCGCCGGCAGCAAGGCGCACGCCATCGAGCCGGAACTGATCGAGGCCGTGCGAGGAGGCCTCCATGGCGAGATGGGTGATACCCCTGCCCGCGAGTTCGTCGATCAGACGGTGCAGCTCGACCGGATCCGGCGTGGTGAGGGAACCATAGGTCTCGCCCCAGGGCGCCACGACGCCGACGGTACCGATCGACGCCGATTGATGACCGAGCCTGGCCCAGATCTGTCGCACGAAGGCAGCGACCGACGTCTTGCCGCTGGTACCGGTGACGGCAATGATGGTTGCCGGCTGGCGATCATAGAAGGCTGCCGCGATCTCGCTCAGAGCCTTGCGGGCATTGTCGACCCTGATCAGTGCGACAGGCGCAGGCACGTCGAGCGGGGCTTCGGAGACGATCGCCACCGCACCGGCGGCGATGGCCTGCGGGACATAGGCGGCGCCGTCGCTCTTGGTGCCGGGAATGGCGACGAAGACGAAGCCGGGCTTCACCGCGCGGGAATCGGCTGTGACCCCCGTGACCTCGAGCGCGCGGGCATCGGCGGCAAGGGAGCCTTCGGAAACGATGTCGGCGAGGCGCTTGGTCATGAACGTCCTGTTTTCGGCGATTCGGGATCGGCGGCTTTATTAGAGTGCCTATGAGGATTGGCAATGCAGTTTCAATGGCCGATCGATGCATCCCGGCCATGCATCGACCGAACTGCAATGGGCGGATCTTGTGACCCGCCCATTGAATGGCCTATTGAGCCGCCAGCCACGCCATGCTCTGGTTGAGCTGGTCCTTGGGCGCGTAGAGCGGCGGGACCGGATTGGGAACCTCCATGAAGCGGGGTTTGACGCCGAGCAGCGGACCGACACGCTCCAGGATCTTGCCGGTGGTGACGCCGGCGTTCCAGGCGGCGGTGGAGTAGCCATAGGTCTCGGGCAGGCCCTTGGGCTCGTCGTAGAGCACGGTGATCAGATATTTCGGCTTGTCGAAGGGAAACACCGCCATGAAGGTGGTGAAGTTCAGGTTCTTGTTGTAGCGCCCGCCGATCAGCTTTTCGGCCGTACCGGTCTTGCCGCCGACCTGGTAGCCGAAGATGTCGACCTTCTTGGCCGAGCCATTGGTGGCGTTGAGGCGCATGATGTAGCGCATCACGTCCGAGGTATGCGGCTTGAGCACCGTCTTGGACAAGGCCAGGGCTTCGTCCTGGTTGCGCTTGATGAAGGTCGGCTTCATCAGATGGCCGCCATTCATCATCGCGCCGACCGCCATGATCGCCTGCAGGGGCGCAACGGTGATGCCCTGGCCGAAGGCGATGGTGGCCGAGTTCAGCGTACCCCAGCGCCGCGGCAGGATCGGCGCGGCGTTTTCGGGCAGCTCCGTCACCAGGCGGTCGAGCTGGCCCATCTGGCGCAGGAAGGCCTGATGGGCGGGCACGCCGAGGCCCAGCGCCATGCGGATGACGCCGATATTGGACGAATAGGTGAACACTTCCGGCAGACTCAGCATGCGGCGCTGCGGATGGTAGTCGCGAATGGTCCAGCGCCCGATGGTGACGCTGCCGGCCCGGGCATCCAGCATGGAATTGGTGGTGAAGCGGCCCGATTCGATCGCCATGGCCAGCGTCAGCGCCTTGAAGGTCGAGCCCATTTCATAGGTGCCGACATTGATGCGGTTGATCCGGTTGGGATCGAGGGCATCGGCGGGATTGTTGGGATCGAAATCAGGCAACGACACCAGCGAGATCATCTCGCCGGTGGTCACGTCCATGATCACGCCGCCCGCGGCCTTGGCCTTGAAATGCTCCATGCCGGCGATGAGCTCGTCGCGCATCACCGCCTGGGCGCGCAGATCGATCGAGGTCTGCACCGGCTTCATCGCATCGGAGGTCGAGGCATAGCCGAGCGCCTGCAGTTCGGAGAGGCCGCGCTTGTTGTCGATATATTTCTCCAGGCCCGCAATGCCCTGGTTGTCGATGTTGACGGCGCCCAATACGTGGCTCACCGTCGGCCCGTTGGGGTAGATGCGCTTGTTCTCGTTGATGAAGCCGATGCCGGGAAGGCCAAGGGCGTAGATACGGTTGCGCTGCTCGGGCGTGATCTCGCGCTTGAGCCAGATGAAGCCCTTGCCGGAGGCGAGCTTGGCCCTGAGGTCGCGAGCATCGAGCTCCGGCATCTGGGCGGTGAGCAGCTCGGTCGCCTCGTCGACGTCGATGATCTTCTTCGGCTCGGCATAGAGCGAGGGCACCTGCACGTCGGTCGCCAGGATCCGTCCGTTGCGGTCGAGGATATCGGGGCGAGCCGCCGCCAACTGGTCGGCCGCCGAGCGGCGTGCATCATATTGCTGGTCGGGAGCGGTGCCGAACTGGGTAAGCCGCGCCATGATCGCCATGTAGATGCAGACGAACCCCACCACGATCAGCACGATGCGCCCAGCGCTCTTCTCGAGCTTGGACAGGCGCCGAGGCGGCGCCTTGGCGGGGCTGGTGGCATCAGGGTTCGCGCCGGTTTCCGGCACCGGCGTGCTTGCCGGATTATCCACGATGGTCCCGTCGCTCATGTTCCCCTCACTCATGGGGTCGATCCTGTGACTTGCGGCGCCCCGGCCAGGCCGAGCCCTTCGAGTTTTTCGGCAATCAGATCGCCTTCACGCGCTTTTTCGGGCAGATCGGCGACATCGACGGACTGGACGACCTTCATCGGCACGAGGTCGAGATGGCGCTTGGCCAATGCGCCGATACGATCGGGCTGGCTCATATAGGCCCATTCGGCCTTGAGCGATTCGATGGCCCGGCGTTCGGTCTCGATGGAGCGGCGGAGTTTCGCCACCTTCTCGGCCTGCAGGGTCGATTCATACTTGATCGAATAGACGCCGATGGCCGAAGCCACCAGCAGGCCGACCAGGATGAGATTGAGAATACGGGTCAACGGCCTCTCCCGGATTGAAGACTTACCTCAGGCAATCCGAGGAAACTGGTGCCGGTGTCACGAGCGGGAGCCTCGCTGCGGACAGCGAAGCGCAGCTTGGCGGAACGGGCGCGGGGATTGAGCTCGGCTTCCGCCTCGCTCGCCGCCAGCGCCCCCCGATGGGTCTGAACGAAGGTCGGGGGTGGCACCGCCGCCGCCGGCTGATGGCGCGAACCGCCGGCCTGGCTGCGGGTACGGTCGGCGAAGAAGGTCTTGACGATGCGGTCCTCGAGCGAATGGAAGGTCACCACCACCAGGCGCCCA
This sequence comes from Labrys sp. (in: a-proteobacteria), assembly GCF_047605565.1. Lineage (NCBI taxonomy): Bacteria > Pseudomonadati > Pseudomonadota > Alphaproteobacteria > Hyphomicrobiales > Xanthobacteraceae > Labrys > Labrys sp. (in: a-proteobacteria). The sequence goes on along the minus strand of NZ_JASGFM010000005.1, from coordinate 47,880 downwards.
CCGGGCTTGAGTGCCCTCTCGGCGGCCAGCAAAGCCTGGCCGAGTTCGTCGAGCTCACCATTGACCGCAATGCGCAGGGCCTGGAAGGCACGGGTTGCGGGATGAATGTCGCCGGGCTTGGAACGGATCACCCGGCCACACAGATCCGCCAGTTGCATGGTGGTGAGAAAGGGTTCCTTCTGTCGGTCGGTGACGATGGCGCGGGCCAACGCATGGGCCCGGCGCTCCTCGCCCAGCACCTGGAAGATGCGCGCCAGCGCCTCTTCGGGCAATTGCGCCACGAGATCGGCGGCACTCAGCCCGGCATGCGAGCCCTCGCTCGACATGGGCATGTCGAGCGGCCCGTCCCTGCGAAAGGAAAAGCCGCGGTCGGCTTCGTCGAGCTGCATCGAGGACACCCCGATGTCCAGCACCACCCCATCGACGCCGCCCTCGCCCAGCATGGGAGCGAGCTTGTCGAGATGGGAGAAACGGTCCTCGACCAAAGTCAGGCGTCCCTGCATTTCGGACACCAGCGCCATGCCGTCGGTGATGGCATTGCGGTCGCGATCGATGGCGAGCACCTGCACGTCGGGCGCGGCCGCCAGGATGGCGCGCGTATACCCCCCTGCCCCGAAGGTGCCGTCGATGAAGCGCTCGTTTGCCCTGGGCTCGAGCGCCTTCAGCACCTCGGCGAGCATCACCGGCACATGCCGGGCGGCATCGTTGGCGGTTGCGGAGGAAGCGGGCATCGAACTCTCAAAGGCAGGAATTACAGGCGGAACCGGCCCGCAAATCGGGCAGATTTCTCCAATCCCATTAACGCCCATGAAAGGTTAATGAAGGGTTCGTGGAGCCCGGCTCGTCCCTTGAAAATTCCGTTACGTCATCATCCTCGCCAAGCAGTTGAGCCGCTGCCTTCTCTCCCTGCCTCTTTCGCACTGCCGCAAAGGCGGGCACTATCGCCGCCGAACCGTTTCGACGGTGTGGAGATTCGCAGCCGATGCCCCGACCCGCCAAAGCGCTCTATTGCGCTGCAGCCCTGACCCTCACGCTACCCATGACGGGTGTCTCGGCCGAGGAGAGCCTTGCCAATCTCGATGCCGGCGGGCTGATCGTCGAGCCGGCGGACCAGCTCGAATTGAAGGCGGAGGACATCTTCCTCTCGACCAGGCAGGTCCGGGCTGCCTATCGCTTTCTCAACAAGGCCAGCCAGGACCTGACGCTGACCGTCGCCTTCCCCTTGCCCGAGGTGACCGGCGAAACCGATCTCGATCTGGCCATTCCCAATCCGGCATCACCGAATTTCCTGAATGTCCAGGCCAGGGCCGCCGGCAAATCGGTCGAGACGAATGTGGAACAGCATGCCTTCTTCACGGCCGACGGCGGCAAGGAGAGCGAAATCACCGATCTGCTCAAGGGCATGAACATACCGCTGCTACCCGCCGGCACGACGACGGCCGAGGCCCTCAAGCGCCTGAGCAGCGAAGACCGAGCCAAGCTGAGCACGCCGGGCTACATCGAGCAGGCGGGCGAAAACTGGGTCCCGCTCTGGACCCTGCGGTCGAGGATCGTCCGCCAGCAGGTTCTGGCGGCCGGCAAGGAGATCATCCTGCAATACAGCTACACGCCGAGCGTGGGCTCGGCAGCCGGCCTCTATTTCGACCGCGCCAACCTGACAGGCGAGTCCCTGACGCAATATCAGAAGAAATACTGCGTCAATGAGGGCTTCCTGCGCGCAGCCGATGCCTTGACCAAGCGCCTCACCGCAGCCAAGCCGCAGCCGGGTGAGACCGCACAGGCACCCAAGACCCGCCAGACCTATTTCGGCTATGCCTTTATCGGTGGCGGCCGCTGGTCCGGCCCTGCCGGCCGATTCGGCCTGGTCATCGACAAGGCCTTTCCCGACAATCTGGTCTCCTTCTGTGCAGACGGCGCCAAGAAGGTCAGCAGCACCCGCTACGAGCTCAAGCGCAACAATTACGCGCCGGACCGCAATATCGACATCCTGATTCTCGACAAGAACGTCGCACCATAAACTCCTTGCGGATCACGCTTTTCAGCCGAGAGCGCTGCCGCTATGCACTCGCGGCTTCCTGCTCTTCCGCGGCCAGCTCGGTCACAACCTCGAATTTGCTCAGGCTGTGGCGGCCGAAGGAACTGATCATCGGGACGTCAGCGGCATCGCGGCCACAACCGATCAGGATCCGGCCGATCCGGCGCTGGTTGTGGCGTGGGTCGAAGCTGTACCATTCCCCGCCGAGATAGGCCTGGAACCAGGCGCTGAAATCCATGGCGGCGGGATCGGCAGGCACGCCGATGTCGCCGAGATAGCCATTGCAGTAGCGCGCCGGAATGTTGAGGCAGCGGCACAGCGCAACCGCCAGATGGGCGAAGTCGCGGCATACGCCGACCTTCTGCTCCAAGGCCTGCAGGGCCGAGCGCGTCGCGCTGGCATGCTCGTAGCCAAAGCTCAGATGCGAATGGACGAAGTCCGTGACGGCCTGAACCCGCTGCCAGCCATCGGTTATCTCTCCAAAATGCTTCCAGGCGAAATCGGCCAGGAGATCGGTTTCGCAATAGCGGCTGCCCTGCAGATAGATCAGCGCTTCCTTCGGCAGGGCCATGATGGGCAGGATTCTCGCTCTCTGCACCGCTTTGTCGGGCTCGCCACTGTCGCGGATGATGCCATCGCAATGCAGATGCAGGAAACCATCCTCGACATGGATGCGCCGACTGAGATTGCCGAAACTGTCGATATGGGCCTGGGTCGGATGGTTCGACAAGGCAGAGAGGTCCTGCTCGCGGACGATATCGCCGCGCCGCGATGGATGAACATCGAGGACGGTGATCAGCGTGGTCGGTTGCGAGAACTGCATCTCGATATCGAAACCGTAGCGGATATGCATCTTGGCTTTCCCATGAGCGGCGCCGGCCTGCATCCTCGTCCCGCTGGAGAGGTGGCGGCACGCCGAGGATTGCAGGCTAGCGCCAGGGAACCGACAGCAATAGAAGCCGCTATATCAGCGTTGCTAGTATGGATGCATCAGGTCACTTCAGCTCAAGCGGCGCGGTGCAGCCCTTTGCGAAGCCCCGGTAAATCCGCGCTCGCGCGCCCACACCACCGCGGCAGCCCGGCTGTGCACGCCAGCCTTGCCATAGATGCGCGCAACGTGGTTGCGCACCGTATTGCGGGTGAGCTTCAGGGCCTTGACGATCTGAGCATCACTCAGCCCCTGGCAAAGCAGGCCGAGCACTTCCAACTCCCTCGGAGTCAGGTCGGCGAGTTCCGTGGAAGCTCCATTCGACGCTCCTCCGTCGCGCAGATTGGCCAGTTTCTCGATCACGGTGCGGCTGAACCATGAGGTATCCTGCATCACAGCCTCGATCGCGGACATCAGCTCGACTTCCGATCGCTTGCGATCGGTAATGTCCTGCAGGACGATCAGCACGCAATCCTGGCCCTGGATGCCGACGGTCTCGGCCGAGACCAGGCAATCCAGGCTTTCGCCGTGCCGGCTGCGCAGCTCGAATTCCCTGTTGCGCAGGGTTCCATCGCTTTCGATGTCCCGTTCGAGCTGCCGCCGCGATGCGCTCGAAGACCAGATCGGCACCAGGCCGATGGGCTTGTCGATCACCTCATCAGGCGCATAGCCCAGCACCACGGCAAAGGCCTCGTTGACGTCCAGCACACGGAAATCCTTGCGGGCCATCACGATGGTCGGCACGGGGGTCATGCGAAAGGCCCGGGCGAAGCGCTCCTCGCTCTGCCGTAGGGCCAGTTCTGCCCGCCTGCGCGGCTCCATGTCCATGAAGGTGAAGAGCATGCAAGGCTCCTCGCCTACCTCGATGGGCTGCCCGGCAACGATGACCAGCTTCGGATCACCGTCGGCCATGCGCAGGCTAGCCTCGGTCTGCGGAATCGTGCGCCCCTCGCGCAGAGCGGCGATGGCACTGTCCCGACCGGCGGCATTCTCCAGCACGTCGATTTCATAGGTGGAGCGGCCGAGGACCTCCTCGCGCTTGTAGCCGGTCATTTCCAGGAAACCGTGATTGACTTTCACATAACGCAGATCGGCCAGCCGGCAGATGATCGCCGGCGCAGGGTTAGCCGCAAAAGTACGCTCGAAGCGCTCCTCCGCTGTAAAACGCTCGGTCAGATCCTGGATGACCAGCACATAGGATTCAGGATCGCCGGCGGAATCGGCAAGAGCCAGTCCCCTGAGCTGATGGATGCTGCGCCATCCCTCTTTCCCTTTGGGCGGCGCCGCCTTGACGACTTCGACGACCACATCCTCGAACACCTCTCCCGCCAGGAGGCGGTCCAGCGGGTATTGTTCGGGAGCCAGCGTATGGTTGTTGCGATATTTCAGCAGATAGGTCTGCCGATATTCAGCCGGCGTCCTGCCCAATGCGGCCAGTTCTTCCGCATCGTGCAGGTCGAGTGCCCTCTCATTGGCCCAGACGATCCCCCCGGAAGGATCGATCAGCAAGATGCCTTCGGCCAGCCCTGCAATGATCTCCTGGAGCTGCCGCCGGTCCACCTGTCGCCGCAGGATGCTCACATCCGGAACCTCGTTCGCCATGACCTGTTCCCACTTGCCGGCGAGAGCCGCGGCACGTCTTTTCTTGCAGACGGAACCATAGTCCGGAACGGTATGGGGCGAAAGGAACGGCGCCTGCTGCCAGGCGCCCGAATGACTGCTGCAGGGGAGCGCGTTGCAGCGCTCCCCCGCTCTCCTCATTTCTTCAGCGCATCGCGCGCCGCATCCTTGGCGCCGCCAACCGCATTCTGGACCTTGCCCGCCAGCTTTTCAGCCTTGCCCTCGGCCTGGGTCTTGGTATCGCCCGTCACCTTGCCGATAGCTTCCTTGATGGTGCCCTTGACCTGCTTTGCGGCCCCTTCGACGCGATCCTTATCCATGTCCGCCCTCCTGAATTGCCACGGCCGGCGCGCCTGCGTCCGGCTACCTTCCCGATTGCCGCATGTCGCGCGCAATCGCGAAAGACGCCATGGCATCAAGCGGCCTGATCCATCTGCATCAGGAGCGATAAGGCAAATGATCGATAGGGCCGGCGTGAAGGCTTTGGAAGCTCAGGCGCTACGGGCAAAGGCCCGCCAGACCAGCAGCACGATGATCGCCCCGACGACCGCGCCGATGAAGCCCGCTTTTTCGCCGATCGTGTACCAGCCGATCTGCTGTCCGAGCCAGGTCGCCAGTGCGGCGCCGACCACGCCCAGCACCGTGGTGAGGATGAAGCCGCTGGGATTGTGCTGGCCCGGCGAGAGGAAACGCGCGATCAGGCCAACGATGAAGCCGATAAGGATGGTCCAGACGATACCCATGATGTTACCCGGTTCGAAGTCCGCAGAAACTCGCCGGACCGCCACAGGCGGCTCGTTCCCGAATTCCGCGCGATTTCAACTGACTGCAGCGCCTCCCTGAATCGGAATCATACCCGCCGGGAAAGTCACCCGGCTGCAATGTGGCGGCGTTCGGTGACAAAAACAAGAACGGCCGGGCTCAAGGCCGGATCGCTTCATCTGCAGGAAAGGCAACGCTAGCTGGCCTGTAAGCCGGGTTCTGTATGGCCCGCTTGCGCGGACGTGGCGACCATTCATCTGGGGCCACCGTCACCGGCGACCTCAACGCAACCAACCCGGACGGCAGCGCGGAAATGCGCTCCGGCGCGTCCGAAGACCGCCGCGGCCGTCCCTATTCGGTCTTGCTCCGGGTGGGGCTTGCCATGCCGCTGCCGTTACCGGCCGCGCGGTGCGCTCTTACCGCACCCTTTCACCCTTACCTCGGCAAGCGAGCCTGCCGAGGCGGTTTACTTTCTGTGGCGCTTTCCCTGAGGTCGCCCCCGCCGGCCATTAACCGGCACCCTATTTCCGTGGAGCCCGGACTTTCCTCCATTCCCAGGTCGAGACCTGGCAACAGCGGCCGCCCGGCCAGCTAGCCGCGCCTGTGTGACGCCAAGCGTCAACGGCGTCAACAAAGAAAAACCGGCGCCCACCGATAGGATGGACGCCGGAAGTTGTGTCTTTGGGAGGAAATGGGAGAACCATTCGCCAATGACATTAGCGCCGGCCGAACCGGCGCGCTGTGCGAAAAGTCACATCATCGCCTGCTTCGCCAGGATGAGGCTGCGCAGGGTTTCGATGGTGGAAGCGTCGCAGACGCCGTCGACCCTGGCCTGGCGGAAATGGCGCTGGAAGGCCGTCACCACAGCCTCGGTGAGCGCGTCGTAGACCCCGTTCACCTCGATGCCGTAGCCGTAGAGCGAGAACATGGCCTGCAGCGCCTCGATGGGGTGCCCGGCCTCGCCGGCGGAGAAAAAGCGCCCTCCCTGGATGGCGGCAGGCTCCACGTGAAGGCCGACCCCTTCTCCGGCCAGACCTGCCCAGTCGAAGCGCTCGCCGGGATCGGTCTTGCGCAGGGGTGCGATATCCGAATGCCCGAGTACGTGATAAGGCCGAATAGCGTGGCGGCTGACAATATCGCGGCATAGGGCCTTAACCGCCGTCATCTGCACGGCGGGAAAATCCCGATAGCCCCATTCATGGCCGGGATTGACGATCTCGATGCCGATGGAACGGGAATTGATGTCGGCCATCCCCTCCCAGCTCGCCTGGCCGGCATGCCAGGCCCGGCGAGTCTCCGGCACCATCTGGACGATCCGCCCGTCCTCATCGACCAGATAGTGGCAGGAAACCTGTGAAGCCGGATCGGACAGCCGGGCCAGCGCCGACGCGCCATCGGGCATGCCGGTATAATGCAGGATCAAGAGAGCTGGCGACACGGGATCGAGGCGCTCGCCGTGATTGGGCGAGGCGACGGCATGGCTGGCGAGGGATGAATCGAGTTGCAAGGGCGGTCTTTTCGATGCGGCGGATGGAACGGCCGATCCGCTGTGTCGGCAGCAAAACCCCTTACAGCCAGTTGATGCGCTTGAGAACCCATAGCGTGACGATCGAAGTGACGGTGACGAAGCCCACAATGGTCGCAAAGGCCCAGCCCTTGTCGACGCCGGGAATGCCGCCGACATTCATGCCGAACAGGCCGGCCACCACGCTGGGCGGCAGCAGCAGCGCGGCAAGGGCGGCAAGGCGATTGGAATTGTGGGCGATGCGCTCGCCGATCACGGTGGAAAGGTCGTCATGCAGGATGCCGGTCCGGTCCCGGATCGCATCGAGATATTCGATGAAGCGCATCAGCTTGTCGATCACCTCGCGCAAGCGCAGCTTGTCGCGCTCATTCAACCACGGCGCGTCGTCATGCTCCATCCGATTGAGCGCATCGCGCTGGGGCGCGAGATAGCGGCGCAGTTGCACGGCTCGCCGCCTGAGCAGCTTCAGGCGCTCGCGCACCTCGCCGGCATCGCCGTGGAAGATCAAGTCGTCGAGTTCGTCGACCTCCTCGTCCATGGCATCCAGCACCGGCTCAAGGTCGCGCACCAGCTTGTCCCCGATCATGGCGAGGAGATCGCCGGAATGGCTGGGCCCCTTGCCCTTGTGCAGGGCTTTGCGGATGTCGCGCAGCGCGGTGACATAGTGACCCTTGTCACGTAGGGAAATCACGCGATCGCCGTCGACCCATAGATGCAGCGGTACCAAGTCGATGTCGGCAGGCTTCTCTTCCCCCTCCTCGGGCGAAGTCGCGCAGACGCCGCGCAGGATGATGAGCAGACCGTCATCGACCGGTTCCACACGCGGACGCGTTTCCTCTTCCAGGAGGGCGTCGGCGACCACCGGATCGAAATCGCCTCGGGTGTGCACCCAGTCGGCCGCCGCAGGATGATCACGCTCCAGGTGCAGCCAGAGCACACCGTCTCCCGGTTTCCAGGCCCTCGACTGAGCCATGTCGAGTTGGCAGCAGCCGCCCTTCCCATCGAGCAGGAGCGCAAAGCGCAGCCCCGGTTCGATACCATAGCTTGCCATCGGCGCGTTGACCGTTTCCATGCGGCCTCACCACAATCCGAGCGCGCAGGGCCTCCCGACGAAACCGAAAAGCCCAACCCGCACAAAAGCTTGCCCAGCCGGCCGGATTCACCTTATCCATTCGCGATCCGGTGGCAAGATCAATCAAAAGCATGATGATTCCTTTCTGACACCCGTGCTGCTCGAGCCGGCCTCCCCCTCTTCTTCCCGCAAGCGATATGCCCATGCAGTTGACCATTGCCGAACTGACCGAGCGTTTTCCCGACTTCCGCGTCGCCGTCCTCGTGGCCGAAGATCTGGTTGTCGCCACCGGACGCCCCGGCCATCTCGATACGGCCATCCTGGCCTCGGAAGCCGCCTGCCGCAGCCAGCATGCAGGGCTGGAACTTTCCGCCATCCCGGGCGTCGCCGCCTGGCGCAGCGCCTATAAGGGTTTCGGCATCAAGAAGACCAGCTATCGCTCCTCGGTCGAGCGGCTGATCAAGCGCGTGCTGGCCGGCGATCGCCTGCCCGACATCAACAATTTCGTCGACATCTACAACACGATCTCGCTGCAGCATGGCTTTTGCATCGGCGCCGACGATCTCGACAGGATCGCGCCACCGGTCGCCTTCCGCTTCTCGCGCCCCGGCGACAGCTTTCTCGACATGGGGGCCGAAGCCGGCGAGGATCCCAACGACCCGCCCAAGGATGGCGAGGTGGTGCTCGCCGATACGAGGCATGTGCTGTGCCGCCGCTGGAACTGGCGCCAGGACATGCGCTCGGCCATCACGCCGCAAACCCGGCGGGCGCTGGTGACGGTTCAGGCCAATGGCTGGGGCGAATTGGAGGAGGCCGCCAATCATCTCGCCGGCTGGCTCACTACCGATTGCGGCGCAAAGGTCTCGATCGCCTATGCCGACAGGAGCAATCCCACGGTTACGCCGGGTTGAGCGACGAATGCCTTTTCGCAGGGTGTTCTCGTGATCTTGCCGATCTCGAACCAATGACCTAGTGTCGACGCATGAACGCAAAGCGCATCACCTGCATGCATCCCGCCACGCACCTGCCTAGGGGCACGGGAAGGGTATTGCTGTAAGCGCGATACGATCGACCCATGAACCCTGCGAGGCGAGCAGGGTCCATGGCAGCCCGGCTCTCCCCGCAAAAAGGAGAGCGACCATGTCTTCGACCCTGTCCCATCCCTCAGATTCCCGGCCCGCACCGCCGGGGTTGTCGATACGTGCCACGCGTCTGGAGGATGTCGACGCGATCACCGCGCTCGCCAATCTTCCCGGCTACCGGGACGGCACACTCCGCCTGCCCTATCAGAAGCCGGAACTGGCCCGACGATGGCTGGAGGGTCTCGGCCCCGAGGCCCTCAACCTCGTCGCCGTGCTCGACAGCACCGTCGTGGGAAATGCCGGCCTGGAGCGCTATGGCGGCCGGCGAGCCCATGCCGCAGGTCTTGGCATGGGTGTCCACGACGACCATCGCGGCAAGGGTATCGGTACCGCGCTGCTGCGGGAGATCATCGACGCGGCCGATCAATGGCTGAGGATCGAACGTCTCGAACTGACAGTCTTTGCCGACAATCTGCGGGCCATACGCCTTTACGAACGGTTCGGTTTCGAGCAGGAGGGGTTCCTGCGCAATTACGCATTCCGGGCCGGGGCGTTCGCGGATGCCCATTTGATGGCACGGTTGCGGGGTTGACGCCGCGCCCTGTCCCCGAGGACATCATGACCGAGGCAAGCATCATCCGGCAAAGCGCGACGCCGAGAACGCGGGAAAGCCTTGCCGCCGACCTGCGGACACTGGGGGTCAGGCCCGGCGAAACCTTGCTCGTGCACAGTTCCCTCAAGGCGCTCGGCTGGGTCAACGGCGCCGAAACGGCGATGATCCAGGCGCTTTGCGACGTCATCACGCCTGCAGGCACGCTCGTCATGCCGGCGATGTCGGCGGATCTCACCGATCCCGTCCACTGGGGCGCACCGCCCATCCCGCAAGCCTGGCATGAACCCGTGCGCCAATCGATGCCGGCCTTCGACCCCAAGCGGACGCCGACGCGGGGCATGGGCAGGATCGCCGAATTGTTCCGGACCTGGCCAGGGGTGTCGCGCAGCAGCCATCCCGCCAGCTCGCTGGCAGCCTGGGGGACGCAGGCCAGCGCGATCCTTCGCGATCAGCCTCTCGAAGACCCCTTCGGCGAGAACTCGCCGCTGGCAAGATTGTATGATCTGCAAGCCCGAGTGCTCCTGCTCGGGGTCACCTTCGAGAGCTGCACCGTCCTGCATCTGGCCGAACGCCGAACCTGGCCGCATCAGGCCCTGATCCAGGAGGGCGCTCCCTTGATGGTCGATGGCGAACGCCGCTGGGTGCCCTACGAGACACCGGTCCTGCGTGTGGATCTTCTGGAGGATGCTGGACGGCATCTCGTCGAGACCGGCATCGCCCAAAGCGGCATCGTGGGATCGGCCCGGTCCTATCTCCTGCCTGTCCGCGAGGCGGTCGATGCCACGGTCGCGCGCTGGCGTGGCATGGAATGAAGCACCGAGCCTTCCTGGAGCGCGGACATCGCAACGACATGCAGACATGTCGCGATGTCCGCACTTTTGGGCTGGCGCTTAGTTTGCCGGTGCGGACTGGGAGTCCGCGCTCCCGCTAAGCCGCCGCCTTCTCCACCTTCGGCCTGAGGCCGAGCAGATGGCAGATGGCATAGACCAGGTCGGCCTTGTTCATGGTGTAGAAGTGAAAATCGCTGACGCCGCGGTCGACGAGATCGAAGACCTGTTCGGCGGCGACGGCGGCGGCCACGAGTTTACGAGTGGCAACATCATTGTCCAGGCCCTCGAAACGATCGGCGAGGCGTTGCGGCACCTCGGTCCCGCAGCGCTCGGCAAAGTTGCGGACCTGGTTGAAATTCTGCACCGGCACGATGCCCGGCACGATCGGAATATCGATGCCCGCCTCGCGGACCCGATCGACAAAGCGCAGATAATGCTCGTTGTCGAAGAAGAACTGGGTGATGGCGCGCGTGGCGCCGGCATCGACCTTGGCTTTCAGGATATCGATGTCGAAGGCGAGCGACGGGCTTTCGGGGTGCTTCTCGGGATAGGCCGAGACGGAGACCTCGAAATCGCCCAGTGCCTTGATGCCCGCGACGAGGTCAGCCGAACTGGCATAGCCGCCCGGATGAGGTTCGTAGCGGGCACCGACGCCGGCCGGCGGATCGCCGCGCAGCGCCACGATGTGGCGCACACCCGCTTCGGCATAGCCGCGGATCACCTCGTCGATGGCCTCGCGCGTGGCCCCGACGCAGGTCAGATGCGCCGCTGGGCGGATATCTGTTTCCTGCACCATGCGCGCCACCGTGCCATGCGTGCGCTCGCGGGTGGTGCCGCCGGCACCATAGGTGACCGAGGCGAACAGGGGATCGAGCGGCGCCAGACGCTCGATCGCCTCCCACAGGGAGGCCTCCATCTCCGCGTTCTTCGGCGGGAAGAACTCAAAGGAAACCCGGATACCGCCGTGTGAGGGCAAGGCGTGACCAGCCATCACGCGACCTCCTGACCAAGAGTGATAGTGTCGGAAACCCGGCGCGGATCACGCCCGGTCCAGATCGATACGGTGAGGCTCGACGGCCCCTCCCCGGCATCCACCAGGCGCCAGCCATCCGGCCGCAGATGCGCGGCCTCCAGCCAGTGCTCGATGGTCTCGCGGGCAAATCCCAGACGACGATGCGCAAAATCCTCGCGCAGGAATTCGAGTTCGTGCGGAGCGAAATCGACGATGACCAGCCGGCCACCCGGGCGCAGGGCCCGCCCGATCTCGCGCAGGGCCTTGGCACCGTCGTCGAGATAATGCAGGACCTGATGCACGATGATGAGATCATAGGCGCCCGGTTCGACCGACAGCGCGAAGAGATCACCCTGCCGCACCACCGCATTGCGGATGCCGTTGCGTTCCAGATTGGCCCTGGCGATCACCAGCATTTCGGCGCTGGCGTCGATGCCGACGGCCCGGGTCGCCAGGGGGGCGAACAGTTCGAGCATACGCCCGGTGCCCGTGCCGATGTCGAGGAAGGCCTGGATGGGCTGGCTGCCGACCACGTCGCGCAGCGCCGCCTCGACCGCCTCGTCGGGCGCATGCAGGGCGCGGATGCGATCCCAGTCGCCGGCATGGGCGCGGAAATAATCGGCAGCCACCGCCGCCCGCGTGCGCCTCACCTCGACGAGGCGAGAGCGGTCGCGGGCGAGAATACGGTCGCTGCGGTCGAGGCCCGCGAGAATCTCACCGAAAATCTCGGCTTTCATCGTCCCTTCGGCCAGGCGGAAGAATGCCCAGGCGCCCTCGCGGATGCGCTCCACCAGCCCGGCCTCGACCAGGAGCTTGAGGTGACGCGAAATACGCGGCTGTGACTGGCCGAGGATCTCGGTGAGGTCGGTGACGTTGAGTTCGCCCTCCGCCAGAATGGCCAGCAGACGCAGGCGCGTCGGCTCGCCTGCCGCCTTGAGCGTGCCCAACACCGTCTCGAAAGGAGCCAAATTCGTCATTCCGCGCAACCGCCTCTCACATAAAGATATGTTTATGTCATTTCCTAAAATGCGCAAGGAATTTGTTTTACAAGCGACGTCATAATGTGAACAGCCGACTTTTGTGCCGGTAGACTGGCTAATTCACCTCCGCTTCTTCGAAACTGATTGCATAATGCAATTGGTTTGGGCATGGTAGGGAGAAGCGTGAGGGAGGTACCGATGGCCACGATTTTCTATGCCATGCTGATGTCTCTGGATGGCTATGTCGCGGGGCCGCAGCAGGAATTTGGCCTGCCGATCCCCCAGGCGGAGTTGCACCGGCATTTCAACCAGCTCATGAGGCAGACTTCGGTCGCCCTCTATGGGCGGCGCATGTATGAGGTGATGCGCTATTGGGACAGTCCCGAGCGCGAGCAGGACGCTGACGAGGTCGAGATCGATTTTGCCCACGCCTGGCGCGAGACGCCAAAGCTCGTCTTCTCGACGACATTGCGGGAGGTCGGGCCGAATGCAAGGCTGGTAAGTTCGGACGCCATGGCGGTGGTACGCTCGCTCAAGTCGGACAGCGATGGCCAGATCAGCGTTGCCGGTCCGACCCTCGCCGCCGAACTGGCGCGATCGGGCCTCATCGATGAATACCGGCTCTATATGCACCCTATCGTCCTGGGCGGCGGCAAGCCCTATTTTCAGCAAGGCCTGTCGCTCGGACTGAAGCCGCTCGGCAATGAAAGCCTGCCCCAGAGCGTAACCTTGCTGCGCTATGCGCCCGCCAGCTGAAAGGCGAAACGGCATCCCCTCCGGGGAGGCCGGCTCAGCCCTGCCAGATCCATTGCTCGGGAACCCGCAGCTTGAACGTCTCCCCGCTCCGGATCGAACCGGGACGGTCGACAGTGGCGACCACACCGCGCAAGCGCTTGGCCGCGGCGGCAAAGCGCAGGGCCAGCCCCTCCTGCCCGATGAGGTGCCGTTCGACTTCAGCGCCGGCGATGCGGCAGGGATCGTTCTGGCCCATCACCGCAAGCACGGCGCCCGAGGGAAAGAACAGCCTGGAACCGCGCGGCAAGAAGGAGAAATCCGGCACGCCGCCCACAGCGAGATTGGCGCCGAGCCATTCCGGCTCCACGCGCTCGACGCCAAGATTGCCGGCGATCACCGCAAGTTCCTCCATCGAGACGATGGAAACCTGGCGCTCGTTGTGAATCGGCGCATTACGCTCGAACCAGGGCACACGCACATCGGCAGGCCTGAGGAAGCCGGCATGCCGATCGCCCGGTATGCCCTCATGCGTGAGCACGAGCTCGGCAAGCCTTTCCGCCCCGATCGCATCTCCGCCGGCTGCAGCGACCATGGCCACCCGCCCCGCACGCTTGAGCACGGGCCTGACGGCGATGTCGGAGGTGGTGTTGATCAAAGGATCCGGCATGGTCTCACCTCGCCTGGCAGCATGGGAATCTCGGTCTGCCATCGAATCGGCAGCGACGCAAAGATGCCGCTCGATGGCTGGCCTCAACTCTCCTCGCCTGCGCTCACCAACCCACAATCGCGCAGGATGCGGGGCATGTGCAGCCGGATCTGCCAGCGTGTCAGCAGCACCAGAACGACCAGCATCGGCAGATTATCGAGAATGGCGCGGAAGAATCCGATCACCACATTGCCAATGAGGCCGCCGTCACCCAGAAAGGCCGAGACGTCGCCACCCAGCAGCCCGGCGATCAGCATGGCGCCATAATGGGAAATCGAACCGGTGACCTGCAACATCGGCGCGACATAGAACAGGAAATTCAGCGCCCAGCCTACGGCGAAGACGAACAGGGCCACGGGAATGCCGATCCGCCACCAGACGGCAAAAACGACCTTCTTGATGATCTGTGTATCGCTCACGTCCTCGCCTCCGTTCCGGCGCGACCATGCCGGCTCAGGGCGGGCCGCGTCAAATCGGCGACAGTGGAAGGCGGGTCCGAAGACCCGCCCCCCGATCACGCCCCGACCTTCACCGCGTCGCGGTTGGCGATGCGGCGCTGCTCGACCGCCAGTGCCAGGCGTTCGAGGGCGAAGACGGTGGTGTCCCAGTCGATGCAGCCATCGGTGATGCTCTGGCCATAGGTCAGCGGCTTGCCGGGCACCTGGTCCTGGCGGCCGGCAACGAGGTTGCTCTCGATCATCACGCCGATGATGCGATTGTCGCCTGCCGCAAGCTGCGTGCCGATATCAGCCAGCACCAGCGGCTGGTTCTCCGGCTTCTTCGAACTGTTGGCATGGCTGGCATCGATCATCACCACCGGCGACAGGCCGGACTTGGCGACTTCGCTGCAGGCCGCCTCGACGCTCGCCGCATCGTAATTGGTGCTCTTGCCGCCGCGCAGGATGATATGGCAGTCCTCATTGCCTGACGTCGAGGCGATGGCCGAACGGCCATCCTTGGTCACCGCCATGAAGTGATGGGGTTGCGAGGCCGATTTCACCGCGTCGACCGCGATGCGCACATTGCCGTCCGTGCCGTTCTTGAACCCGACGGGGCAGCTGAGGCCCGATGCCAGTTCGCGATGGATCTGGCTTTCGGTGGTCCGCGCGCCGATGGCGCCCCAGGCGACGAGGTCGGCGATATATTGCGGCGTGGTCATGTCGAGGAATTCGCAGGCCGCCGGCAGACCGAGATTGTTGATGTCGAGCAGCACCTTGCGGGCGATGCGCAACCCCTTGTCGATCTGGAACGAACCGTCGAGATCGGGGTCGTTGATCAGGCCTTTCCACCCCACCGTAGTGCGCGGCTTCTCGAAATAGACCCGCATGATGATTTCCAGCGAGGAACCCAGGCGCTGGCGCAGCTTCATCAGGCAATCGGCATAGTCGAGGGCGGCCACCGGGTCGTGGATCGAACAAGGGCCGACCACCACGGCGAGACGATCGTCGCTGCCGCGCAGGATATCGTGCACGGCCTGCCGCGATTGCGTGACGGTGCGGGTGGCTTCCAGCGTGCGGGGATGCTCGCCCATCACGTCAGCCGGCGTGGTCAACGCCTTGATTTCACGGATACGAAGATCGTCGGTGGTGCTCAACATGGCCTGGGTTCCAGTCTCGGTTCGTTGGGGTTCTGGTGGGTCCCGGCCGGCGGCATAAAAAAACCGCCAGTCGGGCTGGCGGTTGTCTGGGTTTGATCTGTTGCTAAGTTCAGATCGAGCGCACCCCTACCTCCGCCTGAGGCCTGCGAAAGCCAAAATACCAGTAAAAGGTGGGGGCGGATGCAAAGGTCATGGCAGGCATATAGCGACGGCGAAAGGTTTTGTCACGTGCGAATTTGCCGGCAAGCAATCAGCTTCCCAGCGCCTGCACCCGTTCGGCAAACACCTGCCCGAGGGCGAGATGCGCGTCGGCTTCATAATGGATGCCGTCGATCGGGCTCACCTCGATCAGCTTGCCAACGTCGAGAAATTCGGCACCGTGCCTGCGCGCGACCGCTTCGTAGAGGGGCGGCAGAGCCTGCGATTTTTCCACGCCGCCGGCGAAGAGCGATCCGAGGCAGCCGACTACGCGGATGGGCGGCGGGCAGGCGATCAGGAGCCTGGCCGGTGGCCGGTCGAGATTGGGCGTCGCGGCGATGATGCCGGCGAGGATGTCGACCCCGGCGGCGATGTCTTCCGGCGGCGCGCCGAAGCGAGCCTTGAGGTCGTTGGTGCCCAGCATCAGCACGATGACGTCAAGCGGGCGGTGGCTCTCCAGGCAGGCGGCGAGATAGCGCCGGCCGTTCTTGTGGATGCCCTCAATGAGGTCGTCGCGGATGGTGGTGCGCCCCGGCAGGCCTTCCTCGATCACATGCCAGGCGTGGCCGAGGATCTTGCGCATCACTCCCGGCCACCGCGTCTTGCCGTCATAGCGGCGGGCCTCGTCCAGGCTGGCCAGAGGCGGCGTACCGAACGTGTTGGAATCGCCGAAACAAAGAACATTCTTCATGGGAACGACAAACTTTCTTCTGGGATCGCAAGCGTCTCGCCTGCTCTTGGAATTACCGCGCTTGGTGTGAAGGGAATTGCAGGCGAGACGCCTGCTATCCCAGGATCTAGCGCTGCACCACGATGAAGAGCCGCGGAAAGGCCAGTACCACCTTGCCGTCGGTCCGCGGCGGATAGGCCTTCGCGATGCGCGCCGTATAGTTTTCCAGAAAGGCCGGCTGCTGTTCGGGATCGAGCGGATCGAGAAAGGCGCGCAGACCGGTCGCCCGCAACCAGGACACAATGGCCGGCGCATTATCAAGCACGTGATAATAGGTGGTTCGCCAGATATCGATCGAGGACGCTTGTCCGGCGAACAGGTTGTAGTAGTCCTCAGCCGGCTGGATGCGCTCGCGGATGCGCGAGGCATCGCCGAGTCTGGCCGCCCAGGGGCCGTCCGCGGCCGTCTCGCGCATCAGGCGATGGGACGGCTCTGCCAGATTGTCGGGCATCTGCACGGCCAGCACGCCGCCCGGCGCGGTCTGGGCGAGCAGGCGCGGCAACAGCGCCGCATGTCCGGGAACCCATTGCATCACCGCATTGGCGAAGATCAGTTCCGGCGGCTTTTCGGCCTGCCAGCTGGTCACGTCCCCCTGCTCGAAGCGCGCCGCAGGCAGGCGTTTGCGGGCCTCCGACAGCATGGTTTCGGAGGTGTCGATGCCGATCACCTCGGCCGCGGGCCAGCGCTTGGCCAGGAGCTCGGTGGAGTTGCCGGGGCCGCACCCCAAATCGACGGCAAGAGCAGCCGCCGCCAGGGGGACGCGATCGAGCAGGTCGCGCGCCGGTCGCGTGCGCTCGTCCTCGAAGCGCAGATAAAGCGAGGGATTCCAATCGGCCATGAAAAATATCCTTGAACATTCGCCCCGACGAAGCGTCTAACGCGCCGTATCCGCCAGCGGAACTGGACCCGATGCTGCAGGTCTCATTGTCGCACCGCGAATGCTGAGAACAGGCACGCTTGTTCGGCACGATGCCACAGCACCGGCAGACGGAACGAGGCCGGCCGCATCAGGTGATCAGGAAGCCACCATCCACCGGCATGGCGACGCCGTTCACCATCGAGGCCTTGTCGCTGAGCAGAAAGGCGATGGTCTCGGCCACTTCCTCCGGCTCGAAGAAGCGTCCCAGCGGGATGCGCTGCAGCATGGGCGCGGCCTTGGCGGGATCGCTCCAGGCCTTCACCGCCATGGGCGTGAGGATCACCGTCGGGCAGATCGCATTGACGCGGATGCCCTGGCGCCCGAGTTCGTTCGCCATCACCGTCGTCAGCGAGTCGAGCGCACCCTTGCTGGCGCAATAGGCCGCGTGATCGGCAAAGCCGATCGAAGAGGAAATGCTGGATACGTTGACGATCGCCCCCTTCTTGCCCCGGGCGATCATGCTACGCGCGCATTCCTGGCCGAAGATCATGGCCGCGACCACGTTCACCGACATCAATTCCTGGAAGGCCTCGACGCTGGTTTCGAGGAAAGGCTCGAGCGTGGTGGTGCCGGCATTGTTGACCAGCCGGTCGACGGGCTGGATCGAACGGGCCACGGCGCGGACGGCCTCGGGATCGGCGAGGTCGACGGCATGGATCTCCGCCCCGGTCTCGGCGGACAGGCTTTCGAGCTCGGCCTGGTTGCGCCCGATGGCAATGATCTCAGCGCCCCGCGCCGCCAGCAGCTTGGCGGTGGCCCGCCCGATGCCCTTGGTTGCTCCCGTTACCACGATACGCTCGCCGGCAAATTCCATCGCGTCCTCCCGCATGTTTGGCGGCATGGTAGCGGGCGGGAGGCTGCTGACAAGTCTGACAAATCAAAGTCAGGAAATTTTGGATCGGCACGATAGCGTTTTGCGATTCAACGGAGTCACTTCGAATCGCAAAGACGCTTGAGCCAATCTTTCGGATTGGCTTGGGAACAAGGAGCTAGAGCAAAGGGACGTTCACACTTGAACGCACTTTGCTCTGGCTTTGGCGCGCCTCATGGGCTATTTCCCGCGGCCCTCTTCCCCATCGCCGGAGCAAAGCGCGTTCAATCCTGGACGCTTTACCTGCTCTGCCCTCAGCTTCGACGCGTCCTTGCGATTCTTGTCGGCCCCGACGGATCGCAAAACGCCCTAGGAGGCCTCATGCCGCCCCAATCCCCAGCAACGGGACAGAGCGCCCCTGTCTCTATCGGCATCGACTTCGGTACCAGCAATACGGTGGTCGCTTTTGCCCATGCCGACGGCCGCACCGAGGCGCTGAACTTCGAGCATGGCGGCCAGAGCCTGAACCATTTCGTCACCGCCCTGTGCTTCTGGGACGAGCGCCGCCCGGGCAAGTCCACGATTCGCGTCGAGGGCGGCCCCTGGGCCATCGAGCAATTCGTCGAAGCGACCACCGCCTTCCGCTTCATCCAGTCCTTCAAGAGCTTTGCCGCCAGCGCCACCTTCCAGGAGACCCGCATCTTCCGCGAGCGCTTCCGTTTCGAGGACCTGCTGGCGACCTTCCTCAACACGCTGGTCAAGCATGCGGACGGCCGGCTCGATCTGTCGGCGGCCAACCTCGTCATCGGCCGTCCCGTGACCTTTGCCGGCCGCCAGCCCGATGACGACCTGGCCATGCAGCGCTATCAGACCGCCTTCGAGCGCCTCGGCGTCAGCAGCCCCACCTACGTCTATGAGCCGGTGGGCGCGGCCTTCTTCTATGCCCGTCAGCTCAAGCGCGACGCGACCGTGCTGGTCGCCGATTTCGGCGGCGGCACCAGCGACTTTTCGATCATGCGTTTCGAGCAGGTCGCCGGCCAGTTGAAGGCCGAGCCCCTCGCCCATTCCGGCATCGGCATTGCCGGCGACGCCTTCGACTATTCGATCGTCGACCGCATCGTCTCGCCGCGCTTGGGCAAGGGCGGGCGCTTCCGCTCCTTCGACAAGGAACTGTCGATCCCCAATCACTATTATGCCAATTTGGCGCGCTGGCACCAGCTCGCCATGATGAAGACCAATGGCGATCTCAAGGGCTTGCAAGACCTAGCCAAGGTCGCGGTGGAACCGGAAAAGCTCGAAAAATTCATCGAGATCATCGAGTTCGACATGGGTTTCTCACTCTACAGCGCGGTATCGAAAGCCAAGATCGCGCTATCAAGCCAGGACGAGACCGAGTTCCGTTTCGCCGGCGGCGACATCGAGATTACGGCTCCGCTGAAGCGCCGCGATTTCGAGCGCTGGATCGCCGGAGACGTCGCCCGCATCGAGGCGAGCCTCGACGAGGGCCTCAGCCGGGCCAACACCCGGGCCGAGGAGATCGAGCGCGTCTTCCTCACCGGCGGCACCTCCTTCGTGCCGGCCATCCGCAAGCTCTTCGCCGAGCGGTTCGGCGAAGAGCGCCTGGTCTCCACCGACCAGTTCGAGTCGATCGCCTATGGCCTCGCCTTGATCGGGCAGGACAAGCAGAAGGAGCGCTGGGAGGTCAGGAAGGCGGCGTGACCCGGTGTGCCGGTCTTCAGACCGGCACGAAGACACTGCGTGAGCAGCTCTATGGTTTACCCCGGCCTTGCTGCGCTTTCACGAATTGCTCCAGACGGGGAAAATGCCATTTTACCATCATGGCCCCTTCCCAATTCTCGCCAGCGCGGGCCAATGCAAACAGCGTCGTTGCCCCGTCGACGGTGCAGTTGTCGCCGACCATCGTCACCCCAGGCAATAATGTCCCGGCGACAGGCCTGCGGATGACAGAGTCTGAGTAGCGGCGTTCGATAGGTCCGGGAACGCCGCATTGAAGGATCCAGGCCTTCACCGCCGTGATTTGACCGCGCTCGTCCTTGGAAAGTGGACGCAGACCAACATAGAGATATTTGGGGTTGCGCCTCAGATCCGCCATTTCGCGAGAACGCGCAGCCTCTCCAGGCTCCACCAGTAATCTTGCTTGAGCGACCAAAATACCACCATCGGCAATCTGATACCGAAAAGAGGGATTGGGGTGCCTGCTCCCGGGTTCTTCGACGATGAAATCCAGGCGCCTTCCGGCGATGCGGAAGACCCCTTGGCAGTCACGGCCCGAAAGGGTTCCGTTATGCAGCTGTCTGCAATTGTCGCCGCCAATCCAGATACCATCGCGCAGCCGCACGGAATTGGCATCGCCGGCCTTCGCATAGAGAGGCTTGTCGGTAATGACTTGATTGCCGCAACTGCCCAGCCCGATCAGCATCACAAGCATGCCCAGATAGAATCCGAACCGGTTCAGATCGGATCGACGTCTGGATGGCAACGCTGCATTTCCCACGACTGTCATTCCACGATGGGAGCTCCGAAAGTAGGTCGGCGCCAGACGATTCGATAGCGATGGCATGCAATCTCAATCCGCTTAGTCGAAAGCGGCTGCGGTCGCATGTGCCTGGGTTTTCGTCTGCCGGCGCGCCCAAATCGCGAAGAAAGGCAAGACAACGAGGAAGAAGGCAAAATAACAAGCGGCCAGTCCCCGGCTCATCCAGATGATGGGCTCTTCAGGCGGCTGGCCACCGAGCCAACCAAGGCCAAGCCAGCAGGTGATCAGCAACGCACAGGCCAGTTGGAACCAGTGCCGCAAGGGGCGCAGGCGATTGCCGGCCGAGACGAGCCAGGGCACGGGCAGGATCACTGCCATCGCCGCCACCATGGCGAGCAATCCGGCAAGCTTATCGGGCGAACTGCGCAGGATGGCGTAGAAGGGCAGGAAATTCCAAGGTGGCAGGATGGCGTACGCGTCCGGCGAGGCCGCATTCCTCGCAGGCGCCGTCACCATTTCAATTACAAGCGCAGAGGCGGCTCCCAGTGCCAAGGCAAGTGTCGCGATTGCAAGGCGGCCCGCACGCCCCTCCTTACGCCGGCGCCATTGCCCCATTTCGTCGCGATTATGCATCAGCGCACCGTCAAGCATCAGCAGCAAGACCGGAAGCAAGATGATCGACACACGAAGCCCCAATCCAATATCGGAGGCGAAGAAAGCGACAAGCGTATCGAGCAGCGCCGCCCGCCATTCGGGGCTCACCGGCAGTTGCGATACCAGATTGGCAAGAACCGTCGCGCTCCACCCCGCCATTTGGCCCCAGGGCAGGACGTAGGAGAGGACATCGGCAGCCAGAGCGCCGATCCAGGCGAAGCTCATGAGGAACCAGACGATGCGACGCTTCCTGTCGAAGATGCCGTCATAGATCGACACCCAGACATGAATGTAGAAACAAAGGAACAGGCCACCCTGCCCTACCGGAAAACCGCGCAGTATCGCCACAAGGCTCTGGCTTCCTATGGCCAGGAAGAGCAACAGCCCGACGGCTCGCGCGACGATTGCCGGTGAACGGGACAATGCCATCGGCGTCTCCATGCTCGCCTCGGGGTCAAGGATGGCCTCCTGCCGAGCTTGATCGGCAGACCGCGAAAACACAACCTTCCGTCATTGCCTGACGTCGTCCCGGCAGTCCAGATGCTGCTTTCGCGATCGACGGCCAGGATTCAGCCAAGAGATCTCGGGCAGCGCTAGATTGCGTGCCTCCCAAAACGGCAAGAGGCGGGTCAGAAGACCCGCCCCCAAATGACTCGCAGCATCATGCGCAGAGGCAGATCGAGAGATCGGCCTGCACGTTTTTAACCCTTAGCGCGAGAACTTCTTGTACTGGATGCGCTTGGGAATGGTGGAATCGATGCCGAGGCGGCGCTTCTTGTCTTCCTCATAGGCCTCGAAATTGCCCTCGAACCACTCGACGTGGCTGTCACCCTCGAAGGCGAGGATATGGGTGGCGAGGCGGTCGAGGAAGAAGCGATCATGCGAGATGATCACGGCGCAGCCGGCATAGTTCTCCAGCGCCTCTTCCAGGGCCCGCAGCGTTTCCACGTCGAGGTCGTTGGTCGGTTCGTCGAGGAAGAGAACGTTGGAGCCTTCCTTCAGCATCTTGGCGAGTTGCACGCGGTTGCGCTCACCGCCCGAGAGCACGCCGACCTTCTTCTGCTGGTCGCCGCCCTTGAAGTTGAAGGCCGAGGTGTAGCCACGCGAATTCACTTCGCGCTTGCCGAGATAGAGGATCTCGTTGCCGCCGGAGATCTCTTCCCACACCGTCTTGTTCGGGTCGAGCGCATCGCGCGACTGGTCGACATAGCCCGGCTGCACCGTATCGCCGAAGGTGATGGTGCCGGCATCGGGCTTTTCCAGGCCGAGCAGCATGCGGAACAAAGTGGTCTTGCCGGCGCCGTTCGGGCCGATCACGCCGACGATGCCGCCGGGGGGCAGCGAGAAGGAGAGATCGTCGATCAAGAGGCGATCGCCGAAGGCCTTGGAGACACCCTCGACCTCGATGACCTTGCCGCCGAGGCGCGGACCGGTCTGGATCATGATCTGGGCCGTGGTCGGGCCCTTCTCGTTGGCCTTGGCGAGCAGGTCCTCATAGGCGTTGATGCGGGCCTTGGACTTGGCCTGGCGCGCCTTCGGGCTCGCGGCGATCCACTCCTGTTCGGCGGCCAGCTGCTTCTGGCGGCTCGCTTCCTCGCTCTTTTCCTGGGCGAGGCGCTTCTGCTTCTGCACCAGCCAGGTGGAGTAGTTGCCCTCATAGGGAATGCCGCGGCCGCGATCGAGCTCGAGGATCCAGCCCGTGACGTTGTCGAGGAAATAGCGGTCATGGGTGACGATCAGGATCGCACCCGGATAGGTGCGCAGATGACCTTCGAGCCAGGCCACCGTCTCGGCGTCGAGATGGTTGGTCGGTTCGTCCAGCAGCAGGAGTTCCGGCTGTTCGAGCAGCAGGCGGCACAGCGCCACGCGGCGGCGCTCACCGCCCGAAAGCGTTGAAACGTCGGCATCGTCGGGCGGGCAGCGCAGCGCGTCCATGGCCTGGTCGATCTGGCTGTCGAGATCCCAGAGATTCTTGGCGTCGATCTCGTCCTGCAAGCGGGTCATCTCGTCCGCCGTCTCGTCCGAATAGTTCATGGCGAGTTCGTTGTAGCGGTCGAGGATCGCCTTCTTGGCGGCGACGCCGTCCATGACGTTCTCGCGCACGCTCTTGTTGGGATCGAGCTGCGGCTCCTGCGGCAGATAGCCGACGCGGGCGCCTTCGGCCACCCAGCCATCGCCGGTGAAGTCCTTGTCGATGCCGGCCATGATGCGCAGCAGCGTCGACTTACCCGAGCCGTTCACGCCGAGCACGCCGATCTTGGCGTCGGGGTAGAAGGACAGATGGATATTGTCGAGGACCTTCTTGCCGCCCGGATAGGTCTTGTTCAGACCCTGCATGTGGTAGACGAATTGATACGCGGCCATTGCTGCCTGCTCGAGCTTTCGTGGAAAGGGGATTGGGGCGGTGTGTAGCCGAGCGGGGGCAGCGGGGCAAGGGCGCAGCCGTAATTAGCGCGCAGCCCTGCCCGCGAATGGGGCTACCGCCAGAAACGGAACAGATAATAGCCCAGCGCCACATAGTTCGGATAGATGTCGAACAAGGCGGCAAGCCTGTAGACCGCGTTCCAGATCGCCCCGCTGACCTGGGTGGTGAACAACAGGAACAGGAAGCCCATCATCGCCAGGGGTGCGATGGCATTGGCCTGGGCCTGCATCTCATAGGGCAGATAGGGCCGGATGATCGCAAAGCCGTCGAAGCCGGGAACCGGCAGGAGGTTGAGCACTACGGCCGAGGCCTGCAGCGCGGCGAGGAAGGCCACGCCGGCCCAAAGCTGGGGCGAGCCCATCGTCTCCGGCAGGCCGATGAGGAAAGGCAGCCCCAAAGCGATCAGGCAGACGAGATTGGCCATCGGCCCGGCCAGGGCCACGAAGGCATCCCAGTGCCGGTTCTTGAGCACGGCCCGGTTGATATAGACGGCCCCGCCCGGCAGGCCGATGCCGCCCAGGATGAGGAAGAGCAAAGGGAAGCCGAAGCTGGTCAACGGGTCGGCATAGGCAAGCGGATTGAGGCTCAGATAGCCCTTCTCCACCACGGACCGATCCCCGCCCCAATAGGCGGCGAGCGCATGCGCCCCTTCGTGCAGGCATAGCGAGATCAGCCAGCCCGAGATCACGAAAGCGAACACGGCAATGCCTGAATCGAACCAGCCCGTCGCCAGGCTGACGGCCGTCACCAGGAAGACGGCGAGGATCGGGAGGAAATTGGCGCTCAGGCGCCAGGGCATCGCCGCAACTCTGGACAAGGGGAACTCATTCTCGAAAAAAGGTTGCCCTATTGTGGGAAGTTGCGCCTCGTTTCGCAAGGGCAGGCATGGCGCTCAGATGCGCAACCCCGCCCCAACGCGTCGGAGGATCCAGTAGAACAACGCCGTCGCCGCCGCGCCGATCAGGATGGCGAACCAGAACCCTCCTTCCGTCTCGAGGAAGGGCAGATCCTTGGTGTTCATGCCGAAAATGCCGGCAACGAGGCTACCGGGCAGCAGCAGGGCTGTCAGGATCGAGAGCGCGCGCAGCGAGCGGTTGGTCTCTTCGGCCAGCCGCGCCCCGACCTCATCCTGCAAGAGCTTGGCCCGTTCCTGCAGGGTGAGGATGTCGTGATCGAGCGATTCCAGCCGGTCGGCCAGGCGTTCGGCCGCAATCGGCAGGGCCGGCTTGTCGGCCTCGTCCGAACGTTCCTCCCAATCTCGCAGCACATGGCCGAGCGAAGAGAGCTGGCGGTGGACCCGGACCGTCATGCGGCGGACCTCGATCAGCCGGACCCGCTCTGTGGCGGCCATGTCCTCGACGACGCGGTCTTCGGCGGTATCGAGCTCGTCGGTCATGCCGGCGACGCGACGAGCGACCGAATCACAGAAGCGATCGATGATCGTCTCGATCAGACGCCCCGCGGCGGGCAGGTTGAGCCCCTTCTGCACGGCACGATGGATCTCCTCGACCGAACGCAGCGGATGCCGACGCCCCGAAATCACCAGCCTCTCGTTCAGCGCAAAGCGCAGGCGGCCAAGATGGTCGCTCTCCCCGCCGAGCTCGCTGTGAAAATCGGCGATGACGCCGAAGATGACGTGGTCGATCGTGTGCAGGCCAAGCGGCTCGTCTTTGGCCAGGAACAGGGCCCGCACCTGTTCGGGAAGATCTTCGAAGGAAGACAGCCAATCCCGGGCGAGCCGATCGGTCAGGCTGAAATGCAGCCAGAGCCAGCCATCCTCCGCCGCCAGCGCTGCCGGCACGTCGCGCGGATCGATCGCTTCGGGCTCGTAGCCCTCGCGAAAGCGGTAGGCCCAAATCAGGCCGGCGATAGCCGCCGGCACGAAATTGACGCCCGGCAGTTGTTGCTGCTGAATACTGTCCATGGCGCCTCCGCCAAGCGGTCCACGCCTCCCCACCCGAGGCCCGAACGCCGCATAGCTTCAAGTTCAGGCAACGCCCCGCCCCTGGGATAGCCGCCTGGAATGACGGGGCTAGATCAACCATGTGACAGAGGGATGACAGTCGCGTAGCGACTGTCATGCAGGGCTGGCGACCTGCTCCAGCAGGGCGGACAGACCAGGCTCCTCGACCAGAAGAGCGGCGTCCCCCGGGGCGAACCAGCGCACTTCGCGCTCGTTCATCTCGCGCCAGACCGGCAGATGGCCGGTGACGTCGAGACGATAGACGAAGACGCGGACGAGATCGAAATGCAGATCGCGGCGTTTCCAGTAGAGATATTCGCCAACCGGTTCCTTGCCGATCTTGCCAAGCAGCCCTGCTTCCTCTTCAGCCTCGATGGCGGCAGCGCGGCAGTCCTTATGGCCCTTCATCGGCCATCCCTTGGGGATGGTCCAGCGCCGCGTTTCCCGTGTGGTCACCAGGCAAACCTCGATCTTCCCGCGCTGGATCCGCAAGGGCAACGCACCGACCTGGCGAAGCTCCGTGGCTGCAACGGGTGACTTGAGAGGATATTTGTCGACTCTGGCCATGTAACGTGAGGAAACTCCAACACTGCACTCGGCAGCTCTACTCATACCGCAAATATATCAAATATTCCTTAGCATTCGCGTGCCTTTGCACACCAACTTTGTTCTACCACTTTCGAACAAGCGCGTTTCCTCAATAGGCAACGAACTTGCGGGCAAGTTTCCAGGCGTCCTCTGACAGCTGGTCGTTCTGGTCTGACAAGACACCACATAGACCCTTATGTTGTTATTTTTTTGTCGTATGCAATCCCTTTCTCCTGCAACGATGCCGTCTTGTTGCATTGCAATAGAAACTACGGGAGGCGAACGAATAGCCGATCTGCTCTCCCTGGAGACATGTGCGTCATGTCGGTGCAATTTTGCTGTTTCATTGTGAATAACCATCATATTACCGAACAGTACAGGGTCGAATGCGGCAGCATTGTGTTGAAACTCCTCATCGCTTCGCTTATGGCGAGTGGACTGGGCGGCTTTCGATTCGGGCGAGATGTGCACAAACGCACGTCGTGCATGATGATGGCCGGCTAGGGGTTCGCCGCCGGCGCATTCTCACCTGTGCCGCAGCACCACGAAGTTTTGGGCGATCCAAAACCGACCTTCCACGGTGAGGAAAGGAAGCCCCATGAGAAAAATGTTGCTTGCCGCCGCTTTCGGCTCTCTCGCTCTCGCCCTCGCCTCCTGTGGCGGTGGCAGCTCGAGCTGCACGGTCGAGGCTATTACCCAGAAGGGCAAGGACCTGACGGAAGCCATGACCAACGCCATGAAGGATCCGGCCAAGGCTCAGGCGAACGCACAGACTTGGGCTCAGAAGGCGCAGGAGCTGCTCACCAAGGCCCAGGCTGCCCAGTCCGCCGGCGGCAAGCCGACCGACGAGCTCTGCAAGGCCTATGACGAGCTGATCGCGGCCGTCAAGAAGTAAGCCTCCTCCGGCTAGACCGGCTCGATGTGGCTCCGAGGCCCGCCTCGGAGCCTTTTTTATTGGTCAGATGAAAACGCCTGGCTGCCTGCCGGCCCAAGCGATAGCTTGATGGCGGGAGGTTCGCCATGCTCACTGATATTTTCGACCTGACGGGGCGGATCGGCCTCGTCACCGGCTCCAGCCAGGGAATCGGCTTGGCCATTGCCCGCGGACTGGCCGGCGCCGGTGCGACCGTCGTTCTCAACGGCCGCAACCAGGCCAGGCTCGATGCCGCCGCCCGCCAACTCACCGAAGAAGGCCTGACCGTGGAGACGGCCGCCTTCGACGTCACCGACCCCGCCGGCGTGGAAACGACGATCTCGGCCATCGAAGCCCGCCATGGCCGCCTCGACATCCTGGTCAACAATGCCGGCATCCAGCGCCGGGCCCCTTTCGTGGACTTTCCGCTCGACGCCTTCCGCGACGTGCAATCCACCAATGTCGAGGGTGTCTTCCTGGTCGCACAGTCCGCGGCGCGCGGCATGATCGCACGGCGTTCCGGCAAGATAATCAACATCTGCTCGGTGATGAGCGAACTTGGCCGCGCCAACATCGTGCCCTATGTCGCTGCCAAGGGCGCCGTGCGCACGATGACCAAGGCCCTGTGCGCAGAACTCGCTCGCTACAATATCCAAGTCAACGGCATCGGTCCGGGCTATATCGAAACCGAGCTCAACACGGCGCTGATGCAGGACGCTGCCTTCTCCGCCTGGGTCGAGGCGCGTACGCCGGCGGGACGTTGGGGCAAGGTCGAGGAGTTGGCCGGAGCCGCCATCTTCCTCGCCGGCAATGCCTCCAATTTCGTCAACGGCCACATCCTCTATGTCGACGGCGGCCTCACGGCCTGTGTCTGAGGAATCCTACGGTATCATCGCCCCGACAGCGCTGCGGCAAGAGCTATTTTCCGGACTGGGAAGAGACTGGTGCAGACTGCGACGCTGCGGCCTGCCAGGCCGCCAGCAGGACTTTGAAGTGGGCCGCCGCTGCCGCAGCCTCGCGGCCGATCTGCGGCGTCACCGTCCGAAACTCCAGCCGCGCCCGCAGGCCCCCTTCAAGGCCGAGCGTGCCGACGCAATAATGCTCGCCCGTGACCGGCAGGCCGTCCACGTCACAGGAAACCAGGAAGGGCGCAGCGGATTTGGCATCGCGTTCGAGCCAGATCCCGCCTGGATAGACGTCATAGTCGCCGTCCGGCTGGGCGGGAGGCGGCGTCCCCGCCTTGGTCAGCCGATCCTTCCAAGCCTTGAAATTGTCGAGGTCCGGGGCCTGCGTCTGGAACATGCTGTCGCCCTGGAAGGAAGCGGGTTCATAGAGCGCAATGGTGGCCAACGAGCGCAGCGCCCCGCTCGGCCGTTCCTCGCCGCGACACAGGAAGAGCGTAGCGGTATCCTCGCCCTCCTTGCAGAATTCTGCCCGCCAGTTCGCTGCCGCGCCGAAGGGCTTGTCCATCGCCTCCAGCGTGAGCACCAACGCCTTGGCCGTCACCTCGGGCTGCGAACAGGCTTTCTCCAATCCGGCCTTGGTCGAGAAATTGATCTCCTCGTCAGCTTTCTCTCCCGTCACCAGCGTCAAGGCTGGCGGACCGGAAACACGCAGGCTCGCCCTGCCGAGCTTCATCCCGATCCCCTTGCGCAGGCAGTCGGCATAGGGGGTGGGTTGTGCCGCGGGGATCGGTGCAGGAGCCTGGCCCGCCTTTACTGCGGGTACCGGCTGCGGGTTCGTCGTCTCCGCGCCCGCCATCGCCGCTTCCGCCACGGCGGAATGCGGGGCTGGGCTGTGCAGCACAAAACCGCCGACAGCCAACACCAGCCCGATCGTGCCAAGAGCCGCCAGGCCGATACGTTCGCGCGCTTCCATCGTCTCTCCTGAACCGAACGCCCCCTGCCGGGCTCGCTCATTACACCCCGCGCAATAAGGCAAAAGTGGGAGAAATGCCACCAAGGCAGCATCGCCACTCCCCAATTGACGGTCGAAAGCGTAAACATCGCGTGGGAATATCGTGGAATGGGCGTTGCCAACCGCGCGGCAGCTTCTCACATTCACCGGATGCGGCTTTCCCTGGCCCGCCGTCCGTTCGAGGATCCTGTACTGCCATGACGCTCAAGCGCCTCGTCCTCCTGCCGCTGCAGGTCCTCCTTGCGATCCTGGTGATCATCGACGAACTGGCCCGCCCGATCTACGGACCGCTGATCCGCCGCTTCGCCGCCCTGCGCCTCGTCGAAATCGGGGAGCGCGCCGTCGCAGCGCTGCCGCGTTTCGTCATCCTCGTTCTCCTCGCCG
Source organism: Labrys sp. (in: a-proteobacteria) (assembly GCF_047605565.1). Lineage (NCBI taxonomy): Bacteria > Pseudomonadati > Pseudomonadota > Alphaproteobacteria > Hyphomicrobiales > Xanthobacteraceae > Labrys > Labrys sp. (in: a-proteobacteria). Next base: position 18,384 of record NZ_JASGFM010000005.1, on the reverse strand, counting down.
TACCTCTTGCCGTAGCCGAACCCTTGAAGATCTACGGCCTGCTGCTCCTGGGCCAGGGCCGGCTGGTTCGTGGCCTCCTCATCCTGGCCATCGCCTATCTCGCGAGCTTCCTGCTGATCGAGCGCATCTATGCCGCCGGCAAGCCCAAGCTGATGACCATAAGCTGGTTCGCCTGGCTCATGGGCCTGATCGACTGGATCCGCCGGATGTTGCTCGACTGGCTGGAAGGCACCCCGATCTGGGTCGTGGTCACCGCCGCCCGCAGCTTTGCGGCCCGCGTCGCCACCGTATTCCGGGCTGCCGTCTCGCAAAGGCGCGGGTAATCTTTCGGGCATCCGGACAAGGGGCTTCTCACCGATCCCGGAGCAAGGCGCTCCCGGCCGAATGCCTTTTCGCCCTCGCTCGTCGTAGTCGGTGCGCATTTGCGATTCTTGCAGAGGCCATCAAATCGCAAACGCACCGGCATTCGGACGGTCCATTCAAGACCGCATGGCCTTCCGCATGAGCGGGATCGTGGGCGGGTCGAATCTTCCCGCACACGCTCGCCAGCGCAGTTAGCCCGAGCGCAGCTCTCGGAGAAGACAGGATTATTTACCCGCTTTGGAATAACTCTAAAAATAGATCGGGAATTGCACAATTTAGAATTGCTATGAACTATAATTTAGAATCACTCTTATCTTTGATCCATAACGGTTTTCTGCGTCATAGCCCCTTGTTCAGCAGAATTGAACGCGTGTAATAGCTTGCCGATTGTTAATCTTGCATCGGCTGTGGGGGCGCGCAGGAACGACACAATGCTCGTACCATTTCTCATCATGCTCAGGGAGGGCATCGAGGCAGCGCTGATCGTCGGCATTGTTGCGAGCTATCTGCGTGTCACCGGGCGAAGCGCCTGGATGCCGGCCGTGTGGTGCGGCATCATCCTGGCCGTTGGCCTTTCTTTTTCCGTGTTCGTCGCGCTGCATGTCGCCAGCGCCGAATTTCCCCAGCGCACCCAGGAACTGTTCGAGGCCGTGGTCGGCCTGATCGCGGTCTGCCTGTTGACCGCCATGGTGTTCTGGATGGTGCGGGCCTCGCGCAGCATCAAGGCCGAACTGCAGCATTCCGTCGATGCCGCCCTGGCTTCATCGGACCATCAAGGCCTTGCGCTGGTCGGCATGGTCTTCCTGGCGGTCGCGCGCGAAGGGCTGGAATCGGCCTTCTTCCTGCTGGCGACCTTCGAACAGAATGTCGGCTATGGCGCGCCGCTCGGTGCTGCGCTCGGCCTCGTCTGCGCGGCCGTCTTCGGTATCGCGCTCTATTACGGCGGCGCCCGCCTCAATCTGCGCCTGTTCTTCCGCTGGACCAGCATCCTGATCATCTTCGTGGCGGCCGGCCTGGTGGCGACGGCGGTGCGCTCGCTGCACGAAGCCGGCCTGTGGAACCATCTGCAGGGCATCGCCTTCGACATCTCCGGCGTCCTGCCCGGCGACAGCACGCTCGGCACCGTGCTCGGCGGCCTGTTCGGCTATCACGACACGCCCACCCATGGCGAGGTGATCGCCTATCTCCTCTATCTCATCCCGGCGCTGTTCCTCTTCCTGATGGCGCCAACCTCTCCGTCCCCATCCAAATCGAAGGCCGCACGATCGTGACAGCCCCGCGCATCAATTATCCGGCTGTCGGGGCCGGCATGCTCGCCCTCATCGTGGCGGTGGGCGTCGGCACCTATTTCCTGGTCGCCAAGCCGCCGGGATCCGAGACGGCCAAGGCCGGCGATACCGTCGCCATCGCCGTCACGGCGACGGCCTGCGAGCCGAACGAACTGACGGTTCCCGAAGGGCGCACCACCTTCGCCATCACCAACAAGAGCAACCGGGCGATGGAATGGGAGATCCTGCAAGGCGTGATGGTGGTGGAGGAGCGCGAAAACATCGCTCCCGGCTTCACCCAGAAGCTGACCGCCAAGCTCGAGCCGGGCGACTACGAGATCGCCTGCGGCCTGCTCACCAATCCCAGGGGCAAGCTCAAGGTCACCGCGCTCGCCAATGCCCCCAAGGAGGTCAAGCCGAGCCTGACGCAGTTGATCGGGCCGCTGGCCGAGTACAAGGTCTATGTCACCCTGGAGGTCGACGACCTCACCGAAGCGACCAAGGCCTTCACCGACGCGATCAAGGCCGGCGACCTCGCCAAGGCCCGTGAACTCTATGCGCCGACCCGCCAGTCCTATGAGCGCATCGAGCCCGTTGCCGAACTGTTTTCCGATCTCGACAAGTCGATCGACGCCCGCGCCGATGTCTTCGAGAAGCTGGAGGCCGATCCGGCCTTTACCGGCTTCCATCGTCTGGAATACGGCCTGTTCAAGCAGGGCAGCACCGAGGGGCTCGCGCCTTTCGCCGACAAATTGCAGGCCGATGTCACCGAGCTGCAGAACCGGATCTCGACCCTGGTCGTACCGCCTTCCAAGATGGTCGGCGGCGCGGCCGTGCTGATCGAGGAAGTCGCCTCCAACAAGATCTCCGGCGAGGAAGACCGCTACAGCCGCACGGATCTGTGGGACTTCCAGGCCAATATCGACGGGGCCCGCAAGATCGTCGAACTGCTCGCCCCTCTGACCACCAAGGCAGATGCGGCGCGCCAGAAGAGCATCGACGACAATTTCGCCGCCGTGAATGCCATCCTTGCCAAATACCGCACGCCCGACGGCGGCTTCAAATCCTATGACACCTTGAGCCAGGACGATCGTGTGGCCCTGCAAAAGCCGGTAACGACGCTGGCCGAAAGCCTGTCGACGCTACGCGGCACGCTAGGCCTCGACTGAAGGGGAAGGAACAATGACCGACAAGACCCCCTGCCCGCCCCAACCTGACACGGACGCCCCGCGTTCTCCGGGCCGACGCTCCATGCTGCTGGGCCTCGGCGCCGCCGGCGGCGGCGCGCTGCTGGCTACCCTGCCAAGTCAGCAGGCAGCTGCGGAGGAAGCCGGTTCCACCGGCCATCTCAGCGACCGTGTGACCTATCTCGGGGCCCACCAAGCCGGCGTCACCACCGATCGCCCGCCGATGGGGTTGGTGGTCGCCTTCAACATCCTCGCCACCAAACGCAGCGATCTCGAACGCCTGTTCCGTGTCCTCACCGATCGCATCGCTTTCCTCACCCAGGGCGGCACGCCGCCGGTGATCGATCCGAAGTTCCCGCCCCCCGATTCCGGGCTGATGGGGCCCGTGGTCTCCCCGGACAATCTCACCATCACCGTGGGCGTGGGCGCCTCGCTGTTCGACCAACGCTTCGGGCTCGCCGACAAGAAGCCGCGGCAGCTGATCAAGATGCCGCAATTTCCCAACGACGCGCTGTCGGCCGAACTCTGCCACGGCGATCTGATGATCCAGATCTGCTCCAACACCACCGACAGCAACCTGCATGCCCTGCGCGACATCGTGAAGAACACGCCGGATCTGCTGATGGTGCGCTGGAAGCAGGAAGGCTTCGTGCCGCCGCCGCGCGCGACAGGCGAAACCCAATCGGCACCGCGCAACCTGCTCGGCTTCAAGGACGGCACGGCCAATCCCGACCACAAGGACGAGGCCGAGATGAACCGCCTGGTCTGGGTCCAGCATGGCGCCACGGAGCCTGCCTGGGCGACCGGCGGCAGCTACGGCGTGGTGCGCATCATCCGCAATTTCGTGGAGCGCTGGGACCGCACGCCGCTCGGCGAGCAGGAAGCCATCATGGGCCGGCACAAGCCGAACGGCGCTCCGCTCGGCATGAAGGTCGAAGCCGACATTCCCAGCTACCACGACGACCCGGAAGGCAAGCGCACGCCTTTGGACGCCCATATCCGCCTTGCCAATCCGCGTACGGCGGACTCAGGCAAGAATCTGATCCTGCGTCGTCCCTTCAACTATTCCAACGGCATCACCAAGTCGGGCCAGCTCGACATGGGCCTGCTCTTCATCTGCTTCCAGTCCGATCTGGATGCCGGCTTTGCCACGGTCCAGCAACGCCTGAACGGCGAACCGCTGGAGGAATACATCAAGCCGGTCGGCGGCGGCTATTTCTTCATCCTGCCCGGCATTCCCGACAAGACAGCATTTCTCGGCCAGTCCCTGCTGGCGGAGACCGCCTGAACGATCCTTCAACCTTGAACTGAAGAGAGAGAGAGAACCCCATGACACATCTCAAATGGCGCATGCTGCTGGGCGCCGCGATCATCGGTCTTGCCACGACCGCCAGCGCCAACGCGCCGGCCGTCTCCCCGCTGGACCTGGTCCAGCCTGTGGCCGACTACAAGGTCTACATCAGCAAGGGTGTCAAGAAACTGGTGGAGGACACCGCCAAGTTCACGGCCGCGGTCAAGGCCGGCGATCTGAAGAAGGCCCAGGCCCTCTACGCCCCTACCCGCTTCCACTACGAGATGATCGAGCCGGTCGCCGAACTCTTCTCCGATCTCGACGGCAGCATCGATTCGCGCGCCGACGATCATGAGAAGAAAGAGGCCGACGATGCCTTTACCGGCTTCCATCGCCTTGAATATGGCCTGTTCGAAAAGAAGAGCACCGAGGGTCTCTCCAGCTTCGCCGACAAGCTGAACACCGATGTCGCCGAACTGCAGAAGCGCATCGCCGGCCTCACCATTCCGCCCGAGAAAATGGTGGGCGGTGCCGCTGCGCTGATCGAGGAAGTCGGCGCAACCAAGATCACCGGCGAGGAAGATCGCTACAGCCACACCGATCTGTGGGACTTCAAGGCCAATATCGACGGCGCCCGCAAGATCGTCGATCTCCTGCATCCGCTGACGGTCAAGGCCGACAAGGACCTGTCCAAGAAGATCGGCACGAATTTCGAGACGGTCGAGAAGATCCTGGCCAAGTACAAGACCAAGGACGGCTACGAGACCTATGACAAGCTGACACCTGAGGACCGTACGGCCCTGCAGGGTCCGATCACCACGCTGGCGGAAGATCTTTCCAAGCTGCGCGGCACGCTCGGCTTGAACTGAAATCCAGAGCGGAATGCTCTGTCGGGCGGCGGGCCTTCGGGCCCGCCCATCGCTCGCGGCTAGAGGCTGTTGTGAACCATGACAGCCTCTCTATCTGTCGATCAGTTCGATCGAGCGGGTCAATGTGACCTTGCGATCGCCGACATTATCCTTGAGCAGGACGTCGATGCGATAGGGGCCAGGCTTGTCGTTCGGCTCGAAATGAACGGACAGGGTCGAGCGGCTGTCGACCAGGTTGAAGCGGCCGCCAACCTTTTCCTTGAGCGCCGTCACGTCCTGCTGCGCCGAACGGGGATCGACTGAGCCGTCGGGCCCGGTCACCTTGATGTCGTAGCTCACATTCGCAGAAAGATCCTCCTGCAGGGCCATGCCGGAAAACAGCACGGTCACGCCGATGGTATCGCCGCGGCGTGCCTGGGGCATCGTCCCGGTCAGAACCGCCGCCTCAGGGACGTCACCATTCGCTCCTGACTTGTCGGGCAGCTTGAGCATGGCGATGCTGCCTGAAAAATCACCGTCGCGGTCGGGGGCAGGCTTGAAGATCTGGCTTCTACTCGCCAACAGGGCGTCGAGCGCCTGCTTGTAAGGGCCCGAAGCTTCTACGGCCCGCCGCCGCAGATAGCGTTCCAACACCTCATGCTGGCGCAGATTATAGGCGAGGCCTTGCGCAGCATTGATGCGGATCGACTTGTCGAGCTCGTTGCTGCCGGTCAACGCCCTGCCCGGATCGAGCGCGTCGACCAAGGTTGCGAGGAAACCCGGATTGCCGGTTGCAAAGAAGGCCCCCCATTTGAGATCCATCTCCACCGGCCGGCTTGGCGCCAGCGTGTAGAGATTGCCGGGCTTGTCCCTGAGAAAGCCGGGCTCCTCGTGGAAAAGCGAAGCAATCAGATCGGCATTGCCCGACTGCCACAACGCGAAGATGAGGACCGACTTGCTGTCGGCCGGATAGTCGGCGCCGGCCCCGATCCAGCCGCCCACGCGGGCGCGGTTCTGCAGGAACAGCATGGAGAAAAAGCCGGCCAGTGTCGCACGCGAGAGACCGGTGCCGGCGATCGTTTGCGAGTTCCTCATGGCAGCGAGCATGTCGGGCACCGCCGCAGGATCTTTGCGCACGTAGAAGAAGACGATGCTCTCGGCGAGCTTGAAGGCGGCTGCACTCGGCAGGGCCTTGGCCGGTGGCGGAGAAGACGGCTGGGGTGGCAATGCCGGCGGCGGCGGTGGTGAAGGCGATGCGTCCTGCGCCGCAGCAGGAGCAAGGCAAAGGCTCATCAGAACGGACGCGAGCAGCAAAGTGCGTGTCAACGGAATTGCCATCCCTACGGCGCCGCGGAATTGGGCGCCTGTTCCAGACCAACTTACGGTACAAGACGGCAAAATTGCGCTCGCCCCGGCGCAAAATACCTCTGCGATATAGCCTTTCAGGCAGTCGCCGATCGCAGCGCCGGATAGAGCCCGCGCCAACGGGCCAGGGCCTCGACATAGGCCGGGGCCAGCACGGGGTCGGGCTCGATCGTCTCGACGCGGTGCGGCGGGGTGCAGACCGCCAGCGGATCCTCGCCAAAGACGGCCAGACGCGCCAGGCGCGCCGCGCCGAAAGCCCCGCCGGTCTCGCCATCGGCCAGGCGGTAAACCGGAAATCCCAGCACATTGGCGAGGATTTCGAGCCAGAAGCGCGAGCGCGAACCGCCACCGATCACGTCGGCGCCGGCAATGTCGGTTCCCGCTGCCGCCAGGGCATCGCGACAATCGGCGAAGGCGAAGGCAACGCCTTCCAGCACGGCCTGCACCATCGCTTCGCGTCCGTTCTCATGGGCGAGGCCGGTAAAGGCGCCGCGGATGACGGTGTCGTCATGCGGCGTCCGCTCGCCGGAAAGATAGGGCAGGAACTGCACCGGCGACGGCGCCACGGGTTTGTCGCCGAGCGGCGCCAGCAAGGCGCTCTCCTTGGTCTGCAGCACGCCGGCGATCCAGGCGAGACTGGAGGCAGCCGAGAGAATCACGCCCATCTGGTGCCAGGTCTTCGGCACGGCATGGCAGAAGGCGTGCACGGCATGGGCGGGATTGGGCAGGAAGCGATCGGTGGTCGCCCACAGCACGCCCGAAGTGCCGAGCGAAAGAAAGGCCGAGCCCGGCCTGATGGCGCCAAGGCCCACCGCGCCGGCAGCATTGTCTCCGGCACCGCCGGCAAACAAGGGGGCCTTGGCCATGCCCCAACGCGCCACGAGATCGGCCCGAAGGCGACCGGCAGGCTCGGAGCCCTCGACTAGGCGCGGCATGGCCTCGCGCGACAGGCCGGTGGCGGCAAGCGCCGCATCCGACCAGTCCCGCCGGCCGACATCCAGCCAGAGCGAGCCCGCCGCATCCGACATTTCCTCGATCGCCTCGCCGGTCAGGGCCAGGCGCACATAGGCCTTGGGCAACAGGACGAGGCGCGTCGCGGCAAAAATCGCCGGTTCGTGGCGGGCGACCCACAGTAATTTGGGAGCCGTGAAACCCGGCATTGCCTTGTTGCCGGTCACCGCACGCAGATCAGGCCATCTGGCCTCCAGTTCCGCACATTCGGCATGGGATCGGCCGTCATTCCACAAGATCGCAGGCCGGAGCGGCTGATGGTCGGCCCCGAGCAGCACGGCACCATGCATCTGGCCCGACAGGCCGATGCCCTCGACGGCGGCGATCTCCTTGGGGTGGGTCGCCTTCAGGGCATCGACGGCCGATATCACCGCCTCGACCCAGGCCTGTGGCGCCTGTTCGGAAAAACCGGGATGGGGCCGCTGCACCGTGAGCGCGACGTCGTGGCTGGCAACGACGCGCTGTTCGCCATCTGCGAGCAGCGCCTTGACCGAAGACGTGCCGATATCAAGCCCTAGAAACACGTATTCCTCCGAAGAATTATTCGAATCGATCATGCGCCAGGCTGGAAAGCCGGGGCAAGCCCCCTCCTGCGGAAACTGCGCGCGGATACGGGCGCGGGGCGTCGAACCGCGAGTTTCACGGCCGTGTCACTGCGCCTGACCTATGCAAGGGGCTCGTGGACCCCGACTTCCATCAGGGGCTGTAGACGGCGACGCCATTCGCCGTCCTGGCCAGGGCACCTACGCTCTACAGCCCCTGATGCTTTTTTTGTCGTACGGTGGGGTGAACACGATGCCGATATCCTCCTCTGACAACATCGGCGCTTGCCTCTGATTCAATGGCCCGTCCTCGCACTCGACATGGGACTGGCTGAGGCGTGCGGGCTTGGACACAACCTGACGGCCGCGCATCGGCGGGCGGAAAGACGGCTCGCGCATGAACCGTGCACCGAGCCGATGGGAATTGCACCAAGCGCACGGGTCCGCTCCCACAATTCGTACGACAGGGCGAACGACCTTCTGACGGATACAAGCCGGAATAATGATTTTATGAAATATTCGTGAATAATAATTGAATACACCTACAGATCCTAAAATAATTCAAAAGATTTACTAGCGCAATGTGGACGTAATGTTCGCCTGCATGATGGCCCATGTCTTTCAGGTGCTCGAATCGAGACAGGTGAGATGAGGCGAACCACCATTGGTCGTTTCCTCCTCTGACGCCGAGCGCTGCAACGCCTGGCTGCGGTACGTCCCTGTGATTCTTACCGATGCCGGTGCGTCGCAGGGCGTTGTGATCTCGGCAAACCGTCACCACCAGCGAAAGACAGCCCGAAGGGGCCGCTCCCTTAGCGGAGACACGGCTCCGGACCTGACAATCCGCGCACCGGCTCGCCGTGGCAATTGCCGCGCAGCAGTCGGCGCGTGCAGTGGAGTAGACACGTGCGTACGCAATTGCTCATCCCCCTCGCAGCAGGCCTGTTGGCCCTCGCCGTGACCGGCTGCGGCCCTGCCTGGGCCGAGGACTATTACGACACTTCCCCCCGCTACGCGCCGCCCCCGTCCTTCAGCGGCTCCTATGTCGGCGTGCATGCCGGCGCAGCGTCGGCCAAATCGGCCAACCCCTTCGCCAAGGGCAACAGCCTCCAATTGGGCCTCCAGACGGGTTACGACATGCGCCTTGGCCCGGCGGTCATCGGCGCCGAAGTCGAGGGGTCCAATCTCGGTGGCGCCGAGCGGCGGGCGCGAGGCGGCAAGATCAGGGAAAAATGGCGGGCCGCGCTGAAGGGCCGGGCCGGCATCGCCCTCGATCGCACCTTGCTCTACGGCACGGCCGGCTTCGCCTTCACCAAATTCGAGGGCACCGGCGGCGCCCGCGTCAGGGACGGCTGGAAGACCGGCTATCTGATGGGCGCCGGCGTCGAACAGGCCTTCTCCGACAGGGTCTCCTTCAAGCTCGAATACAATTATGTCCGTACCCCCGGCCTGAAGACGCGTTCGTCCTTCGGCCATGCCAAGGAAGACATCGGCAGCCACGCTTTGAAAGCGGGCCTCAACTACCGATTCTAGGGATCGCTGTTGGGGTCCCCGACCGGATCCGGCGCCAGGCCGGATCCGGTCGGCCCCTCGTAATGTCGGCGCAATCTTCAGCTTCTAGAGCCAAATACAGTCTGGAATCATCAATGTCTTTTCATCGCGCTTTCGCAGTCGCGCTCGCCGCAGGCCTTCTCCTATTGGCGGGTTGCGCTTCCGCCGTCATGAAGAACTATGTCGGTGGCCCGGTTGAAACGGTGATGCTGGACTATGGGCCGCCGACCAGCATACTCGATCTCGGCCCTGGCCAGCGCGCCTACCAGTGGCGCAAGGTTTCCACCAATGTGGTGCCCGGCAGCGCCAGGAGCGAAGTCCGCCGGACCCGGCGAGGCACCGACGTCGAAACCACGGAAACGCCCGGCTATGTCGAGCGACAGGAATGCTTCTATACCTTCTACGCCCGCGCCGCAGGCGAGCGCTGGCTCATCACGAATTTCCGCAAGCCAAGCCTGGAATGCGAGTGATCCGGGCTCGTTGTCGAGACCGGCGCGAACTGAAGACGGACGAAGGGTCCCATGCGCATCCTGCTGATCGAGGACGAACCGGAAATGGCGTCCGTGCTCAAGACGGCCCTGGAACGCCAGGACGTCGTGGTCGACCATGCCTCGAACCTGGCCGATGGCGAGGCAATGGCCCGCATCGGGTCCTATGACGCCATCGTGCTCGATCGTCGCCTGCCCGACGGCGAAGGCCTGACCTTGATCCCGCGCCTGCGCGCCCTGCATGTCGAGGCGCCGGTCATCGCCCTCACCGCCATGAGCGGCCTGCAGGACCGGGTCTCCGGGCTCGACGCCGGTGCCGACGATTATATGGGCAAGCCCTTCGCCACCGAGGAACTGGTCGCTCGCCTGCGCGCCCTGCACCGCCGCCCCTATACGTTGCGGGCCGACCAGGCCGTCGTCGGCCGCCTCACCTATGACTTCCGCCATCGTGAGGCGCTGATCGACGACCAGACGCTCGACCTGCCACGGCGTGAGCGCCTCGTCCTGGAAACGCTGATCCGCCGACCGGGACGCACCATCATGCGCAGCGCGCTGGAGGAAGCTGTCTACGCCCTCGACGACGAGATCGGCTCCAACGCGCTCGATGCGCATATTTCCCGCCTGCGCCGCAAGCTGGACGACCTCGCCGCCGGCATCGAGATCCGCGCCATCCGCAATCTCGGCTATCTCCTGCGGGCCGCCTCATGAAGCAGGCGCGAGCGCGCTCCCTGCAATGGATCCTGGTGCGGCGGCTGATCCTGCTGCAGGCGGCGATGCTCGTCTTCTTCATCGTGCTGTTCATCACCGCGCTCTCGGTCGCCAATCCCCAGCTCATGGTCGACAACGAGGCGGCGGTTGCCGCGATCACCAGTGCCATCGACCGCGACAAGGACGGCAAGCTCATCGTCAGCGACACCAAGGAACTGGCCGACTTCCGTACCGAATATCCCTATGTCTGGTACATCATCCGCGACCAGTCGGGACAGAGCCTGCGCATCGGCTCGGTTCCGGCTGACTATGATCGCGATCTCGGCGACCTGCTGCGGGCGGTCGATCACGCCAATATCGGCTTCGCCGGCAAGGAAGAGGGCCGGGAAATGCGCCCGGAAGCCTATGTGCAGAAAGTGGACACCAAGGCCGGCCCGGTCCAGATCGTCACCTCCACCCTGCATTCGCGGGCCGAAGCGGACGGCTTCATCATCAACGTGACCGCCACCGTCGACATGGCCCGCAATCCCGACGGCAGTGCCAATTGGGCCCGGGTCCTCCCGGGCATCGTCGTGGGCCTTGCCATCTTCCTGGTGCCGATCATCGTCGTCATGGGCGTGACCACATTGGTGACGACGCCCGCCGTGGTGCGCCGCTCCCTGGCCGGCCTGGTCGGCACCGCCAACGAGGCCGCGCGCATCGATGTCAGCACGCGCGCCATGCAATTGCCGGTCGAGAACGTGCCCCAGGAGATCGTGCCGCTGGTGCATGCGTTCAACCAGGCATTGGCCCGCCTCGCCCAAGGCTTCGACCGTCACAACCGCTTCCTGACCGATGCCGCCCACGAGCTGCGCACACCGATCGCCATTCTGCGCACGCGGGCGGAATTGTTGAAGGAAGAACCGCAGAGCCTGCGGCTGAGGCAGGACATCGAGCGCCTCTCGCATCTGGCCCAGCAACTGCTCGACCATCAATTGCTCGATCGCCCCGCCAACCACCGGCAGGCGGTCGACCTTGCCGAACTCGCCGGCCGCGTCGCCGCCGACTTTGCGCCGCTCGCGATCGAGGCCGGCTACGACCTGGCCTTCGAACCGCCGCACGGCAAGGTCGAGGTCGAAGCCAATGTGCTGCAGATCGAGCAGGCTCTCGCCAACATCATCCGCAATGCCATCGAGCATGGCGGCGGCCATGGCACCATCACGGTGGCGGTCGACGCAGCCGGTGGCCTGGAGGTGCGCGATGAAGGGCCCGGCATCCCGGCCGAGGAGCATAGGAACGTGTTCGAACCCTTTTATCGCCTGCATCCGCTTTCGCGCGGCGCCGGACTCGGGCTGAATCTCGCCCGCCAGATCGCGCAGCTGCATGGCGGCAGCATCGCGATCGTCAACGGCTCCTGGAAAGGAGCTCACGTGCGGATCGAGCTTCCGCCGCTCCGCGCGGCGGCCTGAGGCAATACCCGTTCGGCATACCGGGGCCTGGCCAATCGCAGAGCGATCAGCGCCCGTCTTCGCTGGCAACGACGCCGAGTACCGGCAGGACCAGGCGCGGTAGCTCATGCGCCACGGTCTTCACGAACATGTTCTCGATCTTCATGGCCTGGATGGGCCTCATCGCTTCCGTGCTATAGATCTTCGCGATCTCGTCGATACTCTGGTAGATCTTGGTACTGGCCGCCTGCACCGTCCTGTCCATGTAGCGCAACTGCCCGATCGGCGTTCGATAGGCATAAAAGGCATGGTAGCTCATCGAGCCGGAGCGTTCGAATTCCACAATGACCATCACCACGCTGCCATCGTGTCCGACCATACGCGCGACGTCCTGCTCCGCCTTGATGACACGGATGGCGCCGCAACGCGCACCGAGCCGAGTCAGCATCCTCTCCATCCCCTGCATGGAAAGGCCGCCGAGCGCACCGATGTCGAGGCCGGCCGCCTTGGCAAGGTCGTCCACGGTGACGAAGAGCTTGCCGTCGACCTTGGCGCCGATCTGCGTGAGGGCCTTGGCCGAAGCAACCCAGGCGCAGATGCCGGCATTCGGATTGATGTCGACGATGAGCTTGGCCATGATCGCGCCCTTGACGGAGCGGACCATCTGGGCCGCCTTGCCTACCGGCAGGATCGCGAGGAGCCGCAGCCCATCCTGCCCGGCGCCGGCCGCCGTGCCCTTGGCGAGCCCATCCCCAAGCCGCAAGACGTCAACGAAACCGGCACCGAACGTCATCAGGGCCTTGGTACCGGCCCCCACGATCATCGCGCCTTGGCTGTAGTTTGAATCCTCGACCCACTTGTCCAGGATCGCTTCGGATTCCTTCTGCTGCTGGCTCCACCAATCCGCGAGCTCAGTGAACTTCCACATGGAACCTCCGTGCACAATCGCTTGCGCGAGAGGCCTTGCCGCCGCGCCGATCCCGCCGAGATATAGGTTCGGGCATACCGGGCCACAGTTCCCTGGAGAACCGCAAACCCCAAGCAACGCGCCGAAAAATGAAGAGAGGTTTCGGCCAGAACGATATGACGGCATAGGCCTATGCCGCTGGCCCAATGCCGAAACCGGCGCGACGCGGGAGCGACGCAGCGCTTCACAAAGCGGAAAAACTCGGGAAACACCCTTCCGCTATAGTGCCATCCTTCACACGGGAAGGTGCGGGACCTTGACCATCGCAGCCATGCTCTTCGTCATGCTGGCATTGCTGGGCCTCATCTATGTCACCTTCGACATCTGAGGAGGCCATTAGTCCAGCACTGCCAGACAGCCGACGATCCCCATGAGAATGGCCGCAGAGAGCATCAATACGGTCTCGGCCAGGTTGTCCCGGCCGGCGAGACGCTCCAGCCAGACTGGTCCGGCGGCTCCGGCGATGGTCTCGTCGCATGGCAGCAAGCCCGTTTGCCGCAGCGGCTCGCCACAGCCGAGACCGATCAGCAGATCGGCCGCCGTCGTATGGAGATGGGCGGAAAGCCGCGTGGCCATGGCCGGTCGCAGGTCGCGTTGCCCGTGGACCCAGGCATCGATATCGCCCGCATTCACTCCGGCACGGCGTGCAAGCGAGGCGGCGTCCACCCCGGCTGTCGCCATGGCCGCCGCCAGACCATTGGGGCGAGGCATGCGATCGAAACTCGGCTTGATCGGATCCAACATCGCGCAGCCGCCTCCGATCAAGCGTGACCGGGAGGGGTCCTTGCCTGCGAGTTGGGCCGGCGGCCGTCCAGACAATCGTCGTGTGCGAGATATTGAGACGATCTACAAAGGCCGAGCAAAGCTGCATCGGCGATGGGATAGGGACACATGGCCTGTCTTCCACGATGACACCTTCCGGCATAGGGCGCGAATCACCCTGAAACCTTCGATGTTTCCCCTATCGCTCGCCCATATTGCACGGACATTGCGTCCCCTCCGTCCGGCTGCCAACCGGTCGACATGGCTTCCGCCGGTAGGGCATGCCCCCTCATGCCGGACAAACAAAAATCCTCCGACCCATGGAGGCCGGAGGATTTTTGTTGGCCGAACCGGCAGACGGGTTCAGATCAGGCCGTATTGCTTGGCCTTGTTGCGCAGGAAGGGCAGGCCCTCCGCCAGGATCTCCTCGCGGCTGTTGGCGACGGGGCGCCAGACCGACAGGGCGGAAGCGAGCTGCGGCGGCATATGGATGAAACTCTCCATGGCCATGCCACCCTTGAAGCCGATGCCGGCCAGACCCGCGAACACCTCATCCCAGGCGATCGTGCCAGTGCCGGGGACACCGCGGTCGCTCTCGGACAGGTGGATATATTTGAGATGCTCTCCGGCCTTGAGGATACCGTTGGCCTGGCCCTTCTCCTCGATGTTCATGTGGTAGGTATCGAGATGGAGGAAGACGTTGGGCGCGCCGATGCGTTCGATGACGCGGACCACCTGCTCGGTGGTGTTCATCATGTGGTTCTCGTAGCGGTTGACCGCCTCCAGCCCGAGTTCCAGGCCGAGCGTACGGGCATGGGCGGCCGCCTTGTCCATCACCTTGACGACCGCGTCATATTCGGCCTCGGTCGGCGGGTTGCCGGTGCGCTCGCCGATCGAACCATAGACGACGCCGGACAGAGCCTTGGCACCGATCTCGGCAGTCTTGTCCAGCGCCAGGGTGAGGAATTCCAGCGCCTTGTCCGGATTGTTGGTGGGGCGGGAGTCGTTGGGCAGGCCGAGCGAGCAGACCGCATCGACGCCGTGCTTTTCCAGGAGAGCCCGGGTGTGGCCGGTATCGGCCTTGGCCGGCTCCAGCAGGGCGATCTCGACGAAGGCCAGCCCGTATTTGGCTGCCTCCGCGATCGACAGCTCCGCCGCCTCGCGGGTCCAGCTATGCGACCACAGGCTGGTGTGAATGCCGAAGCCCTTCATGGCAATATCCTCAATGTGTTGGCTTTTGGGTGAAGAGAGACTGGAGGAACTCGCGGGCCCAGACCCAGCGCAGGATCATGACCGCCAGCAGGAAGGCGCCCCACATCGCCGTGGCCAGATGCTGGTTGGCGCCGAGCAGGTTCAGGCCGGAGGCGATGACCTGCAGGATGATGAGGGCGATCACCACCGGGATCACCCGCCCGAACCCGCCGAAGGGATCGACGCGGCCGAGGAAGCAGGCAAGCACGGTAATCAGGAGATAGGCCTCGCCATGGCCGACACGCACCGAGTTGAAGCGGGCGAGCATCACCACGCCGGCAATGCCGCACATTAAGCCGGACAGCGTGTAGATCAGCGTTACCGACCGGCGGGTATCGATGCCGGAATAGCGCGTCGCCTCGATGTTGGAGCCGATCATGCGGGTGGCGAAACCGAGCCGGGCCCGCGTCATCACCACATGCCAGAGCAGGGCCGCCGCGGCGAGGATCCAGAGCGGCACGGGAATGCCGATCAGCGTGCCGTGGCCGATCTCGCGCACGAAATCGGGAAAGCCCGATATATCGCCGCCATGGGTGAGGAATTCCCCGAGCCCACGCAGGAAGATCATCATCGAGAGCGAGACGAGGATGGGATGGGCGCCGGTATAGGCGATGATGATGCCCATCAGCCAGCCCGCCGCCGCGCCGGTAATCAATGCCGCGGCCACCCCGAGGACGAAGGCGCCGACGCCGGCATCCACCCCGCCATAGGATTGCAGCACCCAGGCCATGGCAAGGCCGGCGATATTGGCCGTGAAGGTCGCCGCCAGATTGAAGCCGCCCGAAATGATCGGCATCAGCATCGCCAGGGTCAGCAGCCCAAGTTCGGGCAGCTGGAAGGCGATGGATGAGAACGTCGTGGCCGTGAAGAAGCGATCGGTGCTGAAACTCAGCGCCGCCACCACCAGGACGAGGAAGCCGATCAGGCCGGCAATGTCACTGCTCAGCAGGTTCGCGAAACCGGACTTGCCGGCCTGATTGGAGGTCGATGTCGGTGTCGTCATGCCGCCCTCCGGGCTGTGGGCGCGCGCCGGGACCCGGCTTTCATGGATCCGATCAGCCGCGCGACACCGTCGCTCGACAAAGTGATGGCGATCAGGATGATGGCGCCGATGATCATCTTGAAGGCATAGGGCGTGATGCCCAGCAGGTTCAGGCCGTTCTCGGTGATGGCGACCAGGAAGATGCCGAGAATGGCTCCGAGCAGCGTGCCCCTGCCCCCGCCGAGGCGGGCGCCGCCGAGCACCACGGCGGCGAGAACGTCGAGCTCGCGGCCATAGAGCGCGTTGGGCACCACTTCCTGCGCATAATGGGCCTGCATCAGCCCGGCAATACCGGCCATCAGGCCGAGCCAGCCGAAGGCGAGATAATGCATGGCGCCGATATTGATGCCCACCCGCCGCGCCGCCTCGGGATTGTCACCCATGGCGTAGAGCTGGCGGCCCGGCGTGGTCCTGCGCAGCAACAGCCAGGTGGCGAACACGCAGAGCGCCATGACGGCGACGGGCAGCGTCAATTCGGCCGAGCCGTCGCCCGTCGCAACGCTGAACAGCACGATGCGGTCCGTCAGCCAGTCCGGCAGGTCGTAAAGCGAGACGCCGCCGGTGAGGAACATCAGCGTGCCGAAGAAGAGGTTGAAGGTCGCGATCGTCACCACGATCGAGACGATGCGGAAATGATAGATCAGCGCGGCGTTGAAGGCGCCGAGCAGGAAGCCGAAGCCGCCGGCGACCACCAGGCCGACGGCCCAGTTGCCGCCACCCAGATGCATCACCGTCAGCGCTGTGAGGTACTGCACCACCGAGGCACCGACGGCGAAGGAAATATCGATGCCGCCGGCGATCAGAACCACCAGGAGGCCGGCGGCGAAGATCACGTTCACCGCCGAGGTGTTCATCAGGTCGAACAGGTTCGACAGGGTGAAGAAGGTGTCGGTGGTGAGGGCAAGGCCCGCGACGAGGGCCAGGATCACCAGGATGAGCCAGCGCTCGGTGGCGCCGATCGGCCAGTTGCGTTTGTCAGGCATGCACATCCTCCTCGATCTTGTCGATGGACACTTCGCCCGGAATGTATTCGTCGATGATGCGACCATCGCGCATGTGCAGGATGCGATCCGCGTTGAAATAGACTTCGGTGATCTCGTCGGAAATCAGCAGGATGGCCATGCCTTCCTGCGCCAGCCGGTGGATGATGGCGAAAATGCCGGCGCGGGCACCGACATCGACGCCAACCGTGGGCGAATCCAGGATCAGCAGCTTCGGTTTGGTGGCCAGCCATTTCGCCAGCACCACGCGCTGCTGGTTGCCCCCGGACAGGGTCGACACCGCATTGTCGGGATTGGAGACCTTGATGGCGAGGGCCTTGACCCAGTCATCGACCAGCGATTTGCGCCGGGCCGGCGAAATCAGCCGGAAGAGATCGAGCAGCCTGTCCAGCACGGTGACGGCCGTGTTGTCGCCGATCGACTGCGGCTGGACCAGGCCAAGCTGCAGGCGATCTTCCGAGACATAGGCGATGCCGGCGTCGATGGCGGCCCGGTTGGAGGCAAGCGACAAGGCCTTGCCCTCGAGACGAATGCTGCCTGAACTCGGCCGGGTCAGGCCGAAGAGCGACAGGGCGAGTTCGGTGCGCCCCGCCCCCAATCGCCCCGTCAGGCCCAGGACCTCCCCGCGCCGGACCGTGAGGCTGATATCCTCATAATCGCCCGGCCGCGTCAGTTTCTCCACCTGCAAGACCACAGGCGAAGCGGAATGATCGCGCGCCTGCACGGCCTGGTCGAAGGTCTTGCCGGTCATCAGCTCGGTCAGGCGGGTCTGCGTCATGCCGGCTGTCGGATAGGTGCCGACATAATGGCCGTCGCGCAGCACGGTGACGCGGGTGCAGACATCGAGCACCTCGGCCAGGCGATGGCTGACGAAGACCACGGCGATACCGTCGGCCGACAGGCGCCGCACGATCACCAGCAGCGCATCGGTTTCCGCCTGGCTGAGTGAGGCGGTGGGCTCATCCATGAAGACCAGCCGGGCGTCGGCCACCAGGGCACGAGCGATCGCCACGATCTGGCGTTGGGCGATCGAAAGCGTGCGCACGGGCGCATCGAGATCGAGTTCGACACCCAGCCGGTCCAGGATGCGCCGCGCATCCGCCTTCATGGCCGCATAGTTGACCAGGCGCGGGGCGCCGCCGAGATTGCGTTCGAAGGCAATGTTCTCGGCCACCGCCATTTCGGGAAAGAGTGCCAGGTCCTGCCAGATGACCTGGATGCCCAGAGCCCGGGCGCGCGCCGGACTGAGGCCGTCTATGGTGCGCCCATCGAACAGCATCTCGCCGCCCGGTTCGGGGCGATAGACGCCGCT